>JBHLPG010000087.1:0-14413 GCA_048939725.1 Promethearchaeota archaeon
TAAGCATTACCTAATCCATCACCATCGTCATCAAGACCCATCGCCCCATTATTCTCCTGTTCTGATTTGCTAGTTGGAGTAAGTTCTAATGGAGATGGATCAAGAGGTTTCCACTCAAACTCAATTTCCCAGTCAGCAAATAGAAATGTGAGTGTAACGCTGAACCGGAGGATGATCTCCAAGAAAATCTGAAGCGGAGTCGGGGCCACAAGATCCTGGAAAAACGTTAGTATTATTTCTAATGAAAAATCAAATGATATCCCCACAATAAATAAGTCAATCCCTAGGTGAACAGCCAGTCCAATCGTAATCTTAAGAGTGAATGACCCTTCCTCGGGGCCTGTAGCGGAAGCAGCCCGCTTTACAACCTCAAGGAATATACCAAAGGAGACTGTAACAGTTATTGCATCTAAACCAATGTACTCCCCAATTGCATTAAGCGCTCCTGCTGTGCCTCCTGTTAGAAAGTCTAATAATGTGAAAGTTCTAGAAATGGTAATTGTGAAAGAGAATCCCCATTCAATAACCTTAAAGAAGTTATCTGTATCAAATACCCCTCCTTTTATTGAGAATAATTCCATCTCGAACCATCCCTTACCCGAGAATTCGAGCTCGAGTCCGAGGGATTCGAGGAGGAACGCCAT
Source organism: Promethearchaeota archaeon (assembly GCA_048939725.1). Classification (GTDB taxonomy): domain Archaea; phylum Asgardarchaeota; class Heimdallarchaeia; order Hodarchaeales; family Hodarchaeaceae; genus Hodarchaeum. Next base: position 645 of record JBHLPG010000087.1, read on the forward strand.
CATTGGATTCTCCTCTGTACCAAAGCCTCCTATCTCGAAACCTGCCTTAAATGTCGGAATTAATTCAAAGAAAGAGAATATCTTTGCAAAAAAGTCATCAATTCCTCCTGAAAATGGGTTTAATCCCCCAAAAACAATATCTAGCATCCAATCGGAGAAAGCTGATTGATCAAAACCGAAATGAGGATATAATCCTAATTCTATTCCAATACTAAAGAGGCTGAAATCCCCCAAGCCTATAGGTAATGACCCCGACCATTCTGGAGGAAGAAGGTCAGTAGCGTTGAGGGCATTGGTGATAGCATCTAATAACATGGTAATTAATTGCTCTATTTGGCCACCAATCCAGTCCATTAATTGACCAAAAAGCCATCGAATACCATCAGTGAAGATATCTTTTGCCCCAAAGATGAATCCTAGGATAGATTCTACTGCATCTTTTAAGTCGCTAAGGCCTGAGATTCCTGGAATACCAAGAGAACCAATTGTTGAATCTAAATCAGGAACTTGATCCAGCTGGCTGAGTAGGTTACTGATCATAGCATGAGCAGTCGGTAGTTCGGAAGTATCCACCCCAAAGAACTTTGGAAAGATAAATTTCAATATATCATTAACAAAAGAAATATCGATTCCCGTAAACTCTTTAATGAGGCTCATACCAATATTTTGAATAAGCGCTTGGAGAATCCCTTGAATACTGTTATCTTTCGCTGCCATGATTATATTGTAGAACCCTACACCCATTTGTGCAAATGTTTTGATTTTTTCTAAGATATCAGTGTTAAGATTAAGCCCTTCTGCGCCTGTTATTAAGAAATTAATTGTATTGTCAATTAATGCGACAGGATCCGAAAATTGTTGTTTGAACTTCTCAATTGTACTACTGATATATTGTTTCAATTCATCTTTATCACTAATTACTGCTATTATTGCTATTATATTATTTACAGCTTTTTTGATCTGATTTTCCTTTCTTTCCTCTATATCGCCAAGGATATATTCGGTAACATCAATTAGAAAATCGACGGTGTTATTAAGGTTTGGTAATTGATCTTTGTTAGTAAAGTCACCATTAATAGCTCCAGCTACCATTGTACTTCCAGAAACAATCATTTCCTGAATCTTTGCATCTTTGGTGGGATCACTATGGAACTGGAACCCTGTTTGAGATTTGAAAGTGTTGATTGCGCCATCTAAATTCGAAACAAAGTCATTTACATTTTGGAGTGCATTCTCTTTTGCTTGGGAAATGATAGTGTTGATTTGCCCAATTAAGTTCTGAACCTGATCCGCTGCATACGATATTTCTGTAAATTTAGAGTCTAGTAATTCTAATAAATTTTTGAATACACCAGCTAAATTATCTTCAGTATATCCAATTGCAGACATTAATAAATTCATCAATATCCCAATAATACTGCTCCAAGTCTCAGCATCCTCAGGACTCGTGACTGAAGCTCCCGAACCTCCTGATCCACCTCCTAATGTGTCAATAACAAATCCAATGAGTTGGGGTAAGTACTCCTGGATTGTTTTCTTTAGATCAAACTTGGATAGAAAATCCATAATGGCTTTGAAAAAGACTTTTAGGCCGTTGATATATTCACCTACATCCACACCAATGAGTTCAAAGAATTTATCAATTAAGACATCTAAATATCTTTCACTAACCACAGAAAGAAAAACATCAAGGAATTTACCTCCTTCACTTTTCATCTCATCAATTATTTCTACAGAAAGTGAAAGAATCTCAGTAATGATGGATTTAAACCACGACCAGTCCTCAGGAATGACAAGATCAAGTAAACGGCCAATAATATCACTGATTGCAGACCAATCACCCCTAAGAAGAGGAATCGCATCAATAAGGAGGTCGATATACGGTTTTAGATCCTCAGAAAATGGTATGAGGTCTTCAAGGATTTCAAATAGTGTATGAAGTGCGGATTCAACTGAAATTTCTCCTCCTCCAAAAAAGCCTAATAACGCTTCAATTGCCTTAAATGCAGTTTCAATCATTTCCATTGCATCTTCGGAAATATTTATCTCATCCCCAACCATTTCAATAAAAACTTCTAGTAAAATATCAAGAATTCCCCCAATAGGTCCTTGAAGTCCTGATTCAATAGGCAGCAACCCAATTAACATGTCTCCTATACTCAACGATTCATCAGTTGACTTTTTGATGTACATAGCAGGTTTATTCTCATCTGGAAGTTCGCGCATCTGATCTAATGTAAGTTTTGGAGTAATCTCCCGAGGAAATCTTTCTTTCATTTCATCATATCGCTCTTGTTTTCGTATTAAATCCTCCTCACCCATAGGATCAACAGGTTCCAAATTTCTTTCCACTACTGAGTCGATATTCTCAGCAAACCATTTAAGACTCAGTTTGCGAATATTTATGCCTGCTTTGCTATAATCAGAATATTCATCATTTTTTGTTTCTAAAATATCTGCTACGGACCAAATACACCAAAGGTACACTAATTGAGCGTCGAGAACATCTGATCCTTCAATCCAGACATTTGTTTGACTTATAGGTAGAAATCTATACAGGTTATGGGCGTTACCAGTACCAATAACATGGTCAAGCTCTGGATGCGCAGTTAGAAAAGATGAGAACTCTTTCCAAGTAACTGTGTCACCAATAATGATTCCTTCTATAGAGCTGTCAAAGACATAAATGAGAATGTTATATTGTGACAAGGATAGTCGTTTAATTTCATCTAGACTAGTAACTGGAATTAAGTCAATAGTTGTATAGACGATTCTTAAAGAATTGTAAAGGGAAACAGCTGTTCCTGCTATTATACGGTCTTGACCGCTATAAAGTACACCTATACGCTTCTCAGGGGAATAAGTGAAGATCAACCGCTTGGATTGTTCCTCAACAGCCTTACTTACTTCCGTTCGATAAGCAATCGTTGATAGTGAATTGCCAGTAATAATTAATATTATCATAATTCCTAAAGAGAATTGTAATACTCTTCGGGGAGTGATTTTTGCCTTTTTTATATATGCACGTAATACATCCAGTTCATACATTCTGAATAGACCTTCCTCGGGCGATTATTTTATTTGTGAATAGATTCACTAGGGTTACTTTTAAATTGGGGTAATATTCCAGAGTTTTTGCTAATATGTATTTAAACATCTATGAACCACTTCTCGTATTGAAACTTAGCACAAGTTTTTTCACAAATTAGTGGATACGGGTTTCTTTCTGAGAGATTGTTGGATAACATCGGATTTTTGAATTCAATGAAGTTCACTGATAATTATACAGAGAATCAGCAACTAGTGTATATTTAGGAAGATTCATGTTTTTATAATTAACCAAATTCAAATTAAAGGTTGGGCTTATTTTACTAGATTTCTATCCTTCTTTTGCCAAATCAACGAGATTTTTCTTTATAATGGTAAAATAGAGGATAGCTCACTACTTATATGAAGTTAAAAATGTGCTCTTTGCCTTAATACTTTGCGAAATATCGTATTGCTCCTTAGCAGTGAGATCTAGAAGAATATTCATATTATATCAAGTAGAAAAGTGCATTTAGAGAAAATCTTAAAATCATCTGATAGGATGGAGGAGCAACGTAATCACCCTTTTGAGAGTGAATCATCTCCAATGCTAGGTTTTCTCAGAAAAGTCATAAGTTCCAGAAAGCGTCAGATAGGGCTTATTTATGGATTAGCTAAAAGAAATGCTGCACGATCAAAGTATCGGAGTTCTTTATTAATACTTGGTATTGTTTTAACCATTGCTCTAGAAACAGGAATTGTTATTTCAGTAGACACATTATACGATAATTTTGTCTTTAATAACCGAAACCAAAATTATACCGATATATCGATTATTCCCAAAGAATGGGTTGGGTTACCTACCCTACGATCAATTACTAGAGATGTTTCTACAGTCGCTGGAGTAACTAAGGCAAGTCCTGTTTACACAATCCCCGCTAATCGCCTCGTGAAGGATCAATACCCCGAATCTAATATTTTAATCTATGGAATCGATCCCACGACTCATCCTGATTTTTCTACAATTAACATCACAGAAGGGAAGCAAGAGCTCAATGAAAACACGATTATAGTATCCCAGAAACTTTTCATAGATTCTGGCTTCGGAGTTGGTGATACTGTCAACTTGGATGACTTTAAAACTGATTTAGTTTTAGATCCAAGCAAATTCAAGTCTAGTACATTTAAAATAGGAGGAGTAATGAACGATCCCTCCTTTATTGGGAATAATATCGGGTATCTTTTTATTTTAATCCACATCGAAACTTTATTCGATATCATTCCTAAAAATGAACGCCCAAATACACTTAGAGCAAAAATCGATGTTTACGTAGAAAATCTCTTAGATCTCAATTTGATTCATGAACGAATTGAAGATGAAGTTGGTATTGACTCTTATGTCTGGGCTGAAAAGGATGTCTCTGAATTTCGTGCTACAGGTATTCGAGCTTATCAAACTGCGATGAATCTAGTTATCCTTGCCTCCTTCGTTGTCGAATTTCTATTTATCACAAATATTCTTGCTATAGCTATACGTGATCGTTCAAAGGAATTTGGGATTCTAAGGGCTATTGGTACTAATTCTAAGCAGTTATTTGCTATCATTTCAATGGAGATTCTTATTTACGCCATAATTGGAAGTGTGTTAGGGATCTTTGGTGGTATTGGGTTTGCAAGCGTTATAGTAGGTCTCATGCAATCCTTTTACCCGACATTGGAATTCCAGGCACTTTCTTTACATCCTACTTCCCTTATTGCTACTCTTTCATCTGGAATCTTTGTTGCGTTAATTTCTGGATTATATCCACTATTTATTGCTCTCTCCACACCTGTCATTCGGAATATACATTCAGAAATGCGTAGTGGTAAATCATCTATTGTTCTACTAGAAAATTGGAAACATACTGTAGTTATGGGTATGTTGCTTGCCCTGACTGGATTTATTCTACAATTTTTCGTTGGACCCACACGTTTTCTGGACTTTGAAATCCTTTCACTTCATTTCTTTATTATTCTGTTAATTTTTATTGGAACTGTACTAGTAGAGATTGGATTTCTCATTTTTCTGCCAAGAGCTGCTTTCATATTCCTATCCCCCATATTTGGTGATATTACTCGTACAATTTCGATGCGAAATATTGCTAGGGAGTTTCGTAAGTCTTTATTCACAATAATGACAGCCGCGCTAGCATTAACATTTATCATTGTTGTGGGATTAGTTTCTGCTGCAGTTATAACTGGATTTCCCGTTTTTTTTGAAGAACAGTGGGGAAATATAGACCTGGTCGCTGAAGCCCGAGATGATCAACTCCCACAAAGTAATCTTACAAGATCACTAGAGCAAATTCCATCAATAACAAGAGCTTCATTTATTCAGGAAGAACGTACGGAAATTCAGGGGATTTCTAGTTATGTATACGGAATTAACGCAACGCAATACCATTTTTTTGCAGAAGAAATTATCGAAACAATGGATAACGATACTTCTTTCTCCCTCCTAACCACTCAATCAAAGGGAAATTTGACATATGGTTTTGTATCGAGGCTCCTTTTCGAGAGGCTTTTTTCTACTGTAGGGTCAGACATCTCTATTAGAATTTTAGATAATAGCACAGTTAATGTAACAATAGCAGCCGTCATTAAACCTAATATATTTCTAGGGAATGGTGAATATCTTTATGTATCTTCTTCTAGATTCAATGAATTCTTTAATTCAACTCGAGCCAAATGGTTTGTGTGTAAAGTCGAAGGAAATGTTCGATCAATCCAAACGGTGATAGAAGTTGAATTTCCCCAGTTTAAAGAGGTTATTGGTATAAATATTTATGTTCATACTATTGAAAATACGCTAATTTTTCAATCCGCCATATTTCAGTTATTATTCATCGAATCTTTTATTCTGGCAGCTATTGCTCAATTTGTATGTATTCTTGTTTCTACTCTTCGCATGGAACGAGAAATGGGAATAATGCGGGCAATTGGATTACCCAAACGTGGAGTTTTTGATATTTTTATGTCCGAATCAATTGCTCTAGGATTAGCCGCCCTTATTATAGGCTTTCTTGACGGAATACTTGGATCTATTCTCTTAGCTTGGTATATAAGTCAGTCAATTGCTATAAAAGTTGAATTTCCATTAGATAGAATAAATACTTGGGTTCTATTCTCATTTCTTATTACATTAGCTAGCACCCTATTACCATCCTTTCGCTCTAGCAGGAAAAGTATTGTCGATACAATCTCAAGAAGACCTTTTAAGAAACCATATGAAGAACCATCTTTGATACAGACATTTTATCCATTATGGCAAACCTCAGTAGCAAAACAGAGTAGTGGAATTCTTGAATCACAAGAAAGATCTGCTATGGCTATTGAACAAATGAAAGCAGCATTATCGTATCCAGCAACCTCTTTGTGGCTCTTTATTAAAAATCATAAACGTCGAATTCAGATGCTTTTTCTTGTGCTTATGGGAGTAATCGCAGTAGTTTCCCTCCTTGAAAGTTACGTTATAATCCGAGGATTGATTCCATTTGAATTTATTTGGCGGTTATTCTTTTCTTTTGTACCAATGAGAGAGCTGTTTGGAGAATATTATCCTGAAGCATTCCTTTTTATTAATCCCTTCTTATTCATTATTGGTCTTTCTATTATTAGTCCAATAGCACATTATCTAGTACATGAAACACCTCGAATCAATCCACTAACCTACTTCCTCAAGAGCCTACTTTTGGGAATTGTAGGAATTATTGCATGCATAATTGCACCATTTTTGATCTCGATATTACTTATCTTAGTTATTGGGCCACTTTTACTGTTCCTTGGTGGTATTTCTTATCAAAACATCAATGGAGAGTTCATTTTTTCATTTATTTTTACTTCAACAATAGTTGGCCTAGAATTACTTCTATTTCAAAGACTATGGGCTATTCTAGTATTTTATGGAATGAGTTCAGAACTAGATCAAGGCCAAAGATTCTTTTGGTTAGAGAAAATCATCTCAAAAGGACAATTCAAGTTCTTTGGTCTACTAATTATTCATGCTATTATTCAATTTCTACTATTCTTATTTTCTCAATCTTTCCCAGAAACTCTCTTGGTTGAAGAATCAACCTATTTCCCTTTTAATATTCCTTTTCTATTTTCGCTATTTCCTATCCATCCTGTGGTTTTTGTGGTTTTAACAAGCTTTGAAATCGCTTTCTTCCTACTATTAATAATCTATCAAATTGTACAATCTCAAAACCATATTAACTTAATTTACCCTACTATACTTGCGGAACGGATTAATAAGAAGTCGATATTTACGATCAAGACAAAAGAAAAGGATTTGAAGCAGGTTACAAAAGAAATGAGTTGAACTATTGTTTAGATTTTAAGATCCAATATCTTTAATGATGTCTTCAATTCTAATCAATAAATTATCTACTTCAGGTATGTAATATTGTGATCGTTCAGGTAATTCAACGAGTCGCTCTGCCATATTGAATAGATTTGGATCAAGTAAATTCCGGATTGTTTCTGTCTTTGGGTGTTGGCGTTCTTCGAGGACATCTACCATTTCTTGCAATCGGGTACCAACATTAACTAAAATTGCTGCTGCTGCTTTAGTAGTTGATTTCTGTTGCATAAACTGTCCTGCAGGGAATATAAGTCGCCAAATTACATTTCCAGCCTTGGGACGGCTGATCTCATCCATTCTATCCAGACATTCGCCTAGAAGCTTGTGAATATACTTTAATTCCTCTAGGATCAAATTTTCTCCCAAAAAGCACACCTAAAGAGTAGAGAGAGAGTTTAATTAGATTTAGCAGCTTGCCTCAATATATCAGCCGGATCACCAATGTCAAGTGGAGGCCGAGGGAACCAACAAGCTACAAAGTGCCCTTTTTCAACTTCCTCTAGTTGTGGTTCTTGTTCTTTACATTTCCTTTGAACGTATTTACAACGAGATGCAAAAAGACATCCTGGTGGGGGATTAATTGGTGTTCCTGGTTCACCTGGGAGAATTTCACGTTTACGCAAACGAGTGGGGTCGGGTGAAGGAACAGATGATATTAGGGCTGTACTATAAGGATGAACTGCTCCATGAATTATTTGCTTAATTGAACCTTTCTCCATTACCTTACCAAGATACATGATTGCGATTTTATCTCCTATATAACTCGCAACAGAAAGATCATGAGTTATGTAAATATAAGCGATATGGAACTTATGTCTTATATCCATTAAAAGATTCAATATTTCGGAGCGAATCGAAACATCAAGCATTGAAACGGGTTCATCAGCGACAATAAAATTGGGATCAACAACAATCGCTCTAGCGATTGCCACACGCTGGCGCTGTCCACCGCTCAGTTCGTGTGGATAACGAAAAGTGAATTCTTCAGCTGGTACGAGCTGTACAGCTTCGAAAGCTTGTACCACTCGTTCTTCTTCATCAGTTGGAGATTCTGCAAGATTATTTAGTCGTATAGGCTCAGCTACTGTATCATAAAGACTTAATCGTGGATTTAAAGAAGAATATGGATCTTGAAAGATTGTTTGAATCTTCGCTCGTAGCCTGCGTAGTTCACGCCTACTTATCTTTCGAAGATCTTTGCCCCCAATTGTTACTGTTCCAGAAGGAATACGACCATCAGTTTTAGGTTCAAGTAATCCAATTAATAATTTTCCTATGGTAGTCTTACCACAACCAGATTCACCCGCAAGACAGTACATTTCTTCGGGGTATATATCGAGATCGATTCCATCGACAGCTTTAAGCCAAATTTCTCCTCTACGCAATTGTGAGAAGAAACCAGTGCTTACTGGAAACCATTTCCGAAGGCTTCGACATGAAACTAGTGGTTCTCCATTTGTACTCATTTTTTATTCACTCCTATTAAAGCTATAGCCTTCGCTTGTTATTCTCCCTGCTGCAAGATGACATGCTACTATATGTCCTGGTTTTAATTCCTCGGCAGGTGGATCATCAGTTTGACACATACTTTGAGCAAAGTCACACCGTGGGTGAAACCTGCAACCAAGAGGAGGATTGAGCAGATTTGGAGGTTGACCAGGTATTGAAGCTAGTGTTTGATCATGAGATTTTTCGATTGAGGGAATAGAAGCAATTAAACCTTGTGAATATGGATGCATTGGAGTCTGGAATAGCTCGGTAACGGTTCCAGATTCTACGATTTTTCCAGCATACATGATTATAACTTTCTCACAAGTTTCAGCTACAACAGAGAGATCATGCGTTATAAGCAGTAGAGTGATATTTAGTTCCTTTGCTAGTGATCGGAGTAATTCCATAATTTGTGCTTGTACAGTGACATCTAATGCTGTTGTTGGTTCATCTGCGATGATAAATTCAGGATTACATGCTAGGGCCATTACAATCATGGATCGTTGTTTCATTCCACCACTGAATTCGAAAGGATAGTGACTAACTCGATCAGGGTCTATTCCAACCATTTTAAATAGTTCCCGAACTCTTTCTTCAGCCTCAGCTTTAGATATCTCTAGATCGTGTTGCATAATCGCTTCAGTTATTTGATCTTTAACTTTGATGATAGGATTAAGAGCATTCATTGCACCTTGAAAAACCATGGACATTTTCTTCCAGCGGAATTGACGCATCTCCTCTTCAGTGTACTCTACTAGATCTTCATCTTCAAAATATATGTGACCTCCCATGATCTCACCAGGGAAGGGCAACATACGCAGAAGAGCAAATGCAACTGTGCTTTTTCCGCATCCTGATTCACCAACTAAACCAACAGAATCTCCTTTGGCTATAGTGAAGGAAATATCTTCAACTGCTCTGCACTCTCCACGTTTCATGCAATAGTATACTTTAAGATCCTCTACACGGAGTGACATTTTAGTTTTCACCCTATAGTCTTCGTTGACGAGGATTCATTGCTTTATCGGTAGCATATCCGATAAAAACGAATCCCATTGAAAGTAATACAATCATTATTCCTGGTGGAACTACGAACCACCATGCCATATTTTGTAATGCAGCGGCGTTATAGCCTGCTTGGAGCATACGTCCCCAAGAAACAAGCCCCTGTGGTGTTAACGCAAGAAAACTTAAACCAGCTTCCGAAAGGATCGCTCCTGAGACACCAGTAGCTAGTTGGACAAATACTAGAGTCAAAACATTTGGGAAAACATGCTTGAAAATGAGATAAACCTCTCCCGCGCCTGCTGCTTTCGCTGCTTCAACGTAGGCTTTTTCCTTTTCGACTAAGACCTGTGAACGTATTACTCGAGACGGTCCAGGCCAAGCAAAAAGTGCGATAATTATCGTTGTAATTTCTAGACTCGGACTGAATAGTGCAGCTAGAATCATCATGATTGGTAGGCCAGGCATAATCAAGAAGAAATCTACAATACGCATGAGAACTTCATCTACATAGCCACCAAAATACCCCGAAACTAGACCTACCAATAGTCCCACGAAAACACCAATAAAAGTAGCTACTAATCCAATGAATAATGAGACCTGAGCACCCCACATGAGCTGGGACATGACATCTTGACCAGCATCAGTAGTTCCGAGCCAGCCATAGAAATTCGGGTGAACAATAACACGAATGTTATCAAACCAGGCAATTGCAGTACCATTTTCCCTTGAATCAGGCATTGGATTATAAGGATTAGTTAAAGCGTTAGACCATTCTAATCCAAATTCGATTTCTATAATATTATCTTTCTGAAATGCATAGTGGTATCCAAGTAAGGAAATATTACGTGTATATGTTTTCCAAAAATTATGATAGGGGGGTTCGATCTCAGCTCGAGAAAGGTATGGGGGGAAAGGACTTTCTTCGGGCTTGACAATTTGCACATAAGGGGAGATATAGTTTGGATTAGAACCGTTGTAAACACACTTGAAATCATACTTTATCGTAACCCATGTAGGTGCGGAGTAATTATAAGCGAAGGAAGTATTTCCGCGAACGCTTGTTTTATGTCTAGCGTTGATGGGGGAGAGATAATTGTCCGATATGCTCATTTTCACAGATCTTGTCCCTTCTGTAAAATTTCCTTCACTGGAGTCAAATTCAAATGTTCCTCTTGTATCGTTCTCGTAACCAGGAACTACTCTTATGTCACCAAACCAACTTTCAACGGCTTCCGATCGAAAATCCCATGAATCGTCTTCTTCAAAAATGGGATCAAGGACATAATTCTTTAGTGGCGGTGCTGTTGGGTCAGTAAAATCCCTTACCCATGCGGGAGCAGCATAATCAGGCCCAACGCGGGCCAGTACTCCTGGATATAGAGGATATGCGATGGGGGCAATAAGAGCAATGAATATAAAAACTATAACAATGATGAGACCAACAACACCATGCTTCACTTCAGTATATTGTTTCCAGACACCTGCTGTTCGTTCTCTGAATCCTTTTCGATGCGTGAAAGATGTAGGCCACTTTAAAGCTCTGATTGTATCTGCTGTAACTTTTAGAATGAAAGTAAGTACTGAAATAATTACTAAAGCTCCAATCAAGAGAAATATACCTGTAATTATCAAAGATATCCCAAATACAAGATATGATCCTATGGGGATACCTGCTAAAGAAAAATCTGCGATATTTGCAGTGAGAAATATCCCTAAAACACCTCCCATAATAGTTAATGTAATTCCTAATACCAATGCTATAATTGCAATAAATGTCAGAAGTGCCAAAACATAAAGCAGGGCAGTAATTGATGCTGAAAAAGCTCCTCTCCATTTTATTGAATTTTCAGTTGCTCTAATCGCGCTTTTGATTATAGTAGCCACGATTCCAATAGCTACTATAAGACTTGCAACTAACACCAGAAGATCAAAATAGTAATTTACCGTCCTCCTTAGGGCGCCAGTTAACGTTCTCAATATATTCATAAAATCAAAACCTGAATCGAGCAAGAAATCTGAAAGGATTTTAGCGAGATCAGGGATCATGGTAACGAAGATTATGATCACTCCCCATAAACATATGTAGACGAAACCAATAAGTGCAGATTTAAAAGCCTGAGGCCATTCTATTATGTGTATTGTTGATGCTGATGCCTTTATAAAAGTTGTAAGTCCTCCAATTATAAAAATAGTCAGTGCAATCAAGGAACTAGCTAGAAGAAGAATCTGATTTAGATCATCTGTAAGCCCTAATGAATCACCGAGAACATTTCCAAAAAATACTATAACAATTGCAATTATTCCAAACACAACTAGAAAAAGAAATGAAATTGTTCCTGATTTAAAAGCGTCAGGCCACTCTAAATTTGTAACTGACATCATATTCACCCTAGAGTACAAGTAGTTTTACCATAAAATAGTAACCGATTTCCATAATAACGGTTTCAAAAGGTTTTGTAGCGTTCTATTAATTATGTTTATTAATATGTTGATTACTGAGGTTTTTACAAAAGTTTCTCACCTTCTTTTGAGTGATATTTATTAATATAACGATATCTGCTAAAAATCTTATAATGTGAATATTGGGATTTAGTTAAAGACTCTAGATCTACAGATGCCTTGGTGTAATCAAGATTCACTATTGTAGAACGGAGAAGTAAGGTACCGTGGTTTCTACTAAATGTAGAAAAATTGCTTATTTCAACAGACTTATTAATACAACCCTGATCCCCGTATCAAAGTGTATAAATAGAATAAATTTAATTGGCACTACTAAATCTATTAAAAAAGGTTAAAGGGTCTTTAAAATGAGGAAGATTATTGTGGCTAGTTGGTTTATTATAGTCCTATCCTTCTCGGCACTATTTATATCATCGATTGTATATGAAATTGACGCATATTATACGATGAGAAATTTCGAGTTCCAATTAAGTGAAGTAGGCATTTTAAAAAATAGCACTGATGATATCGTAAGCTTAAGGGTCTCAGCGAATATATCAAACCCATCGAGTCTCTCTCATTTCACATTATTCGCTCTTAGAGTTTATGTTTATGTGAATAGTCAACAATTATCTTATCTTAAGACCCAAAAGTGGTTTTCTGATGAAGTACCTCCTCAAGACGCAATCCCAATCCAATGGGCTTACCTAGATTTGCAAGAGAAGGACATAGAGACTTTAAACCAGGCAGATACAGATAATGCTTGGAATTGGTACTTTCAAATTACTGTTTCCATCATCTCAAACCTTCTTGGAACTGAAGAGTATGATAGGTCTCAAACTTTCACAGGAGTTAAGTTTATTTCTGTCCAAGACGATCAATTGATCAATGAATATAAGAAATGAATGCTTATTTGGGTTGGGGTAGGTACCTATCAGAAAGCCAGAGATATATTAAAGATATTAGGGATAAGGCACTAATAGTAATTCCTCCCCATAGAAATAGTAAGCCAATGAACGACTGTAAAAATAATTGAAAAATTATCCCAATAACCATGATTGCTATACCTATTAAGCCAAACCATTTTAGTGTCGATTGCGTAACAACCAGTGCACGAACCTGATGATCTCCACTCAAAATAATATCACCTGAGAGTGCATTTTGTAGTTTTATGTGATTTTCAATCCTGCATAGTTCAACAAATTTATTAATACTTCGGGAAAATTGGCAAGTAGCGGTAATAATTACTAAATGGTGATTCTATGAGCTTACGAACTTATCTTGCAAAACGGGTGGCAATATCAGCTGTATTATTTGTGGCTGTAATAACCTTTAACTTTTTCATATTCCGACTTCCTGTTTTTATTATGGGAATGGACCCATTAGATTTATATGTCGATCG
>JBHLPG010000390.1:0-3538 GCA_048939725.1 Promethearchaeota archaeon
CAACAGACAGACTTTATATCTTTGGAGAGAGTTTGATATGCATAGATAGAAACACTGGAATTAATAATCAAATGTACCTAGACACTTATAGAGAAGTAAGATTAGAACGTAAAGATAGAGAATTAAACATACATAGTCTTTTTCAGCTTTCTGAAAATAATTTCATTGCTATTAACCATAAAGCTACATCAGACGAAGGCCATCCATGGGGAGGGGGGAGTAGTAGGTATGTTAATAGTTCTTTTAAGATTTATAGTTTTGATTCAGAACTTAACTTCTCATGGCCAGGGAATATCACTGTTAGCTTTGACTATCCTAATCCTATAAGATACCTTTTCGATGATGTCTTAAGAATCAAAAAAACACGAGATCAGGGAGTAATATTTTTAATTACAGAATATAATAACACTGAATTTGAATACCCTTTAACTCTTATGAAAATAAACAAGAATGGGACATTTGAATTTCTTGAAAGCTATCTTATTACGGATTTTGGGCCTTTTATTATTATCAACAACCACACAATCTATGATTACAGTAGCAGTGAGACAACAATAAATGCTACATCATGTTTCGAACTAATATTCATTCTTCCTTCAATACTAATTATTTTTCTCTTCAAAAAACGAAGAAAATTATGAGTAGCTCAAGAATCAAAAAAAAGAAATCTTATTTTTTTTCTTTCTGCTTGAGGTCTTCCTCTTGGACAAGAGTTTTAGCTTTGATAAGATATTCCTGAATTAGTTGAGTTTGAAAAGCAGGAGAAAGAGGTTCACCTTCTCTTGTAAGAGCATAGATCTTTCTCTTATGTTTTTCAAATACTTCAGTCTCCCTCAGAGCTATTTCCTGATAATAGAGGATCTGATGCTGCTCTGCAGTCTTAAGACAATCGTTAAATAATTCCTCGGCCTCATCAAACTGCATGGCAGCAAGTGCAATACGAGCATGAGTAAGATATGACCAGCATAAACTATCATTAAGGCCATTATTTTTACAGAATTCCTGCCATTTGTTTACTTCGACTACTAATTTTTCATGGTCAGGGGGAATCGGGTTGTTTAACCAATCTCTGAAATCAAGATTGACCAATGCACCTTGACAAATGGCCTTGTATTTTGTCTTTAAATCTTTGAAATCCATAGCATCATGCCAAGCTTGATTTGCTAAGCCCCAATTCTTTTTTTCTTCTGCTAATAATCCTTCTAGCATATTGTGGAAAGCTTTTACGGTGAGATTCACTTCCACCTGAGAATGAGGGAAATAAGAAAGATCAGGTTCATCTGGAGATAATATTCCTAGCTCTTTTTGAACCCTTGCAATATTAAAAACAGTTTCAGCAAGTAATGGGTCATCCATATAAGAGGAATATTGTTTTAGAGCTTGTTGATATAATTGAATTGCAGGAGGTAACTGTCCTCGAATATAGGAAATATTCCCTTCAGCAATAAGATCTTTTGCTTTATCCACCTCTACCTGTAACTCGGCGTAATTTTTAAGCTTTAATTGTTGAATTTTCACAGCAGTAGCATAATTAGGGGCCCCTAATTGATTTGTTAGAGCGATTCGTTGTTTTTCTCGGAATATCAGAAATCCTTTCATCGCAATGAAGCCAATACCAATAGCTATACAAATAGTAAAACCAAGTAGGAAATGAACCGCACTGAAACTCAGAAGGGGGACACTCCAAAAATCATGGGGATCACTCTTCCCTTTGGATTCATCAACATTCCTCACCCAATCACCATCAGGATCTTGGTAAGCATCCAGAGAATTTGAAGCATTAAACCCATTTTGATACTCCCAAAGATTTTCCATGCCATCATGATCTTTATCCCCCGTGGCATCCCTAGGATCAGAACCATTCAAACCCATTTGAACCTCCCAGGGATCTGGCATGAGATCGCCATCAGTGTCATTACTGAAAGGATTTAACCACCCATTCTGGAATTCTTGCAGATTTGTGAGGTTATCATGGTCATAATCTTCAGCACTATCGTCATATAGTGGATTAAGACCCTGTCGGTAAACATACTCATAATAATTCGACATGCCATCGCTATCTCTGTCTAATAATGCGTCGTTCATCGTAGCGTTTAATTGGTGAAAGTATTCCCATCCATCGGGCATCTTGTCGTCATCTGAGTCATTCTTGTCAGGAATGGTTCCCAAGAAGCATTCCAAACTATTGATAAGACCATCAATATCAGAATCGCCAAATTTATCACTCCAATCTAAAATATTAAGAAAATCATAATCATTTTCCCAATCATCTGACATTCCATCTCCGTCGTAATCACTTGGAATCGAATCAAGGGCCCAGAATATAAGGTTCCTACCAACAGAAGAGGCAAAATTTAACTTATTTGCTGAAAAAGCTAGTGACCAAACAGGATTGGTTTCTTCAGGAAAGGAATACAACAATTTTCCGGTAGTTACATTCCAGAAGTTAACAGTACCATTTTTTTCAGAACCATCAAAATTCGCTGAAGCCAGCACTTTGCAATCAGCAGAAAAATCAACTGAATAAACCTCTCCATTTAAATTAGAAATGTGATATGGCATCTTTTGACCTGTACCTTGAGTAATGTTCCACACACGAATAGCCTCAGACATATTCCAATCACTTCCCCCAGCAGCTAACATTGAGCTATCTATTGAAAAAACAAGAGATTGGACAAATCCAAATCCCATATCAGGTGCAGAATTCCAAATTAGCTCATCAGTAATTTCCCAGTTGGTTGTTGTTTTTCTCAATTTAATAGTTCCGTCCTGCCTACCTGTCGAAGCCAATAATCCTCCATCAGGTGAAAATTTTACAGAGATTACTTCGCCTTCATGATCATCAAAAGGCAATATCACTTCTGTCCAATTTTCAACATGCCAAATCCGGATTATTTCATCAAAACCAGCGGCAAGCCAAGAACCATTTGGAGAAAAGTCAACAGAATATACACGACCTTCTGTAATTGGATCGCCTACTGAAACTAACTCATCTTGGGTTACATTCCATATCTTAATGGATTCGCCTGCGGAAACAAGTAAAGATCCATCTGGAGAGAAAGCAACTGAGTCCACGTATCCTCCGTGGAATTCATCATCATTAATTTTAGTTTCAAGATTTTCAAAGTAGATCATTCCATTTGATGATGTGTCACAGCAAGCTATTTTGTTCCCATCTGGAGAAAAAGCGATTTTCCAGACATCTTCAGAGAGCTTATGCAGCTCCGCAGACTCTACACCTTTCAACATATTCCATAAAATAATTTCTGTTTTCCCAGCTGAAGCAAGTATGGTTCGATCAGGTGAGAACGCTAGAGATGAGATTGATTCTTCTGGGTTGTGACCTATCAATGATCTGATACTCTTGCCAGTAGTAATGTTTCGAATCTGAACTGATCCATTATTATCCCCTGAAGCTAGGAAGGATCCATCTGGTGAAAAATCAATACATTTTATAGAAGCCCCGTGAGGTGCATCCCAGACTAATTCATCAGATGAAACATCCCACAACTTGATTGTGGAATCTTCTCCTCCTGAA
>JBHLPG010000391.1:0-3535 GCA_048939725.1 Promethearchaeota archaeon
GCCTCTTTTCCTAGAAAATCTAATACTCATTCTTTTTTTCCACCACCAACTAGAGTAAAAACTACAAAAATTGCTGCTCCAATAAATGTTGCTTGTGTTTTCTCAATTGGTGGGATCACGGATAGTGGTTTTAATGAGATGGCGTATGCTGGACTTCAGAAAGCAGAGTCCGAAGGGTTGTGTACATTTACTTATGTAGAACCTACTGATACTAGTCAATTCCAAGGGTATTTGGACAGCTATGCTGCTTCTGGGAGCTATGATCTGATAATCGCCGTTGGATTTGCACAAGACACAGCTGTGAATGAAACAGCGAAATCTTACCCCACTCAAGCGATCGCAATAATTGATACTCCTGTCAATCAGGGGAATGTAAGCTCATTTATATTCAAGGAGCACGAAGGATCATTTCTTGTGGGGGCCATGGCTGGCTTGATGACCCAAACTGGAAGAGTGGGTTTTATTGGGGGAATGGACATCGCGTTAATTCGTAAATTTTGGGCTGGATTCAAGGCTGGAGTTTTATACGAGAAGAATAATAGCTATATTGAAGTCTTTGAGGATTTTGTTGGATCTTGGGGTGATCCTGCAACAGGTAAAGCTATTGCGGAAACTATGTGGGCTCAGGGTGTAGATATTATTTTCACTGCTGCAGGAACAAGTGGAAATGGTGTCTTAGAGTCTGCAAACGAACAAGGCGAAGGATTTTACGCTATTGGTGTCGATGAGGACCAAGACTATCTTTATCCTGGGAGTGTTTTGTGCTCTATGATGAAAAGAGTAGATATGGCTGTTTATAGTGCAATTAAGGACGTTTATGATTCCACTTGGACTGCTGATGTTAAAAACCTAGGATTGGTAGAAGATGGGGTTGGTATCTCCCCCTTAAACTACACTAAAGAAGTAATTGGTTCCGATAATATCTATGAAGTCAATGTGACCGTTCGAAACAAGATTATCGAAGGAGATTTCAGTGTTCCCACCAACACTACCGAGTTAACACAATGGATTACCGATATGGGGATAGTGAGTAAAAAATATACTCCTCATCACCCAATCTATATTACCTCTAGTGTTCAATTTACGACCATGGGATTCAGTGGAACGGGGATCCCAAGTAATCCCTATCGGATTGAGGGGTTATACATTAATGCTACAAGTGGAAACTTGATTGAAATCAGTGGAATTACGGACCATTTCGTGATTGGGGCTAACCTACTAAATGGACGTTCTAGTGCTGGCACTGGAATCCAGTTTTATACTGTTAGTAATGGTACTATAGCAAATAACACAATCTACAACTGTAACGGAGGGATTGCACTATGGAATTCTTATAATAACAGCATTGTTAATAACTCAATGTTTGTCAACAGCTATAATGCACTTAATCTCGAGTTATCAGGCGATAACATTATTACAAATAATATCATACATGATGTGCAGAATGAGAGTGGAATTAGCATCAATGAATCATCAAATAATAATGTACTCTCATATAATCAGGTCTTTAACAATTTCCATGATGGGATTAGGGTTCTTACTTCAAGTAATTATAACACCATTACCAAGAATACTTGCTATAATAACAATTGGGCTGGTATTCGACTACAATCAGCAAACCACAATAATACAATAACCAATAATACGGTTTTTGGTAATGAGTTCAACGGTATTTTGATTGAGGGCCCCACACCGTCCGATAATAATACAGTTGCACACAATACTGTTTATAATAACCTAAATAACGGAATAGCTCTCTGGCAGGGCTCTGGTATGAACAGAATTCTGAATAACACCATTTATGGAAATACCCTCGATGGAATTAATATTGTAGAATCCACTAATAACAGACTAATTCATAATTTCATCTTTGATAACGACAGATACGGGATACTTCTCGTTGAATCACCCGATCATTCAATCGAGGATAATTCTTTGACAAATAATGGTATTTTTTGGGCTGGCTCCACTTATGGAAGCTATATCCAAGCATCAGTAGAGAATAATTGGATAAATGGGAAACCATTTGTGTATTGGAATGGTGTTAACGGTGGAACCATTCCAAATGGTGCTGGACAGATTTTTCTGTTCGATTGTATTGGTGTTACTATTTCTCATCAAAATCTACATAGCACTAGCGTTGGAATATCAGCAGCATTCAGTTCATATTTAACTATCCAACATAATACTGCATATAATAATAGATGGGGTATTCTTATTGATCGACGAACAAATGAAACAACGCTAATTAATAATACATTGAACAATAACTTCGGTGATATTCAACTTTGGGCTGCAAGCAACAACATTGTAACAGATAACCGTCTAAGCCAGAATAGTAACTATGGGATTTTTCTTGATATGGCTAATGAAAACCTGATCGCTAATAACACCTTTTCTGAAACGAAAGTCAGTGGAATTCGAGTTTTAAGCGGTACTGGAAATTCAATTGAACATAATATATTCGACAATAATACGGGTTATGCAATTATCTTTGAGGATGCAAGTAGCTCTAATTCTGTGCGGTTTAATGATTTCACTGAGAGCAATCTTGGAGGAGTCCAAGCATTAGATAATGGAACAGACAATGACATTGTCTACAATTATTGGAGTGATTGGACGAGTCCCGATATTGATGACGATGGGTTTGTAGATCATCCCTATATGATTGATGGGACGGCCGGCAATGAAGACTACCATCCTCTCACATCCCCCAATCCATCAGACAGCTGCCTCTTATTCTTCCTGAGGGTTTTATACCCGAATGGTGATGAGATAGTCAGTGGAATCATTAATATTCGATGGTCTTGGCCCGAAGATTCCTATGGGCATGAATTAAGCTTTGATGTATATTATTCTGATGGCGGTGACTGGATTCTCTTAGGTACAGGTTTGACCGATGCCTCCTATTCTTGGAATACGAACAGTGTTTCTGATGGCTCTTCCTATAGAATCAGGGTAGTGACGACATGTGCAGCTGGACATATTACTGAAGATACTTCTGATGATACATTTACGATTAACAATGCCGTTCCCACAACGTCATTACCGCCTGAAACGACTCCTGGGGTTCCAACCACTACAACCACTATTGAATTCTCCACATCCATACCCCCAGTTGTTATTCGATCCCCTGGTATGACAGGGGTCGTGGCTATTCTTTCTCTTCTTCCTCTTCAAATCGTAAAGAAGAGAAAAACCACTAAAAAGTCAGAGTGATTTTCTAATCACTCCTTCCCTCTTTTTCTTTCTTGTTAAATCTGTTTAATTTCGATATTAAAATCAGCTAGCCAGCTTCTAATTTGTTGCTTTTGTTTCATACCTTTTTTATCAAATAAGATTAATTCAGGTATTGGAGAGGTTTTACTGATCATCTGATGAGTGGTATCAGGGGTCAGATGGGGAATCGCATATTTAGCACAAATGTGGCCAAATGCATATTCAGATTCAAGCGTGTATCGTGTGAATTTCGTTGCATAATGATTTCCACCAAATCCAATAACTGAAACCCACTCCCTCCCTTGAGAGAGATTAT
>JBHLPG010000392.1:0-3519 GCA_048939725.1 Promethearchaeota archaeon
CCTTCTTTTAATTCATACCAGAATCCGCATCCTTCAGGATAATAATCGGATGGAACACTAGTAACCGGGCTATTACTTGGGATGGTTGATTTTTCACTCATGTTCAACACTCAATATTCCTTTTATGCTTTTTAAAATATTAGAAGCCGCCATAGCTTCTTTTCTCCACATATTCCAGCATTAAATCATCAAAATCACTTTTTTCGGATTTCTTTCTGACCATTCTTCTCAAGAATCTATTCATGAGGTTGAATTTAAAATTATTCATCCTCATCTCTCTTCTTATTTTTTTAGGAATTTTATTTGGATATTTAGTGATATAAGGGATATCATCATCTTTAATGGTTTTATCCTTATTATAAAGATATGTCTTGGCCGGTTCTTCCCTGGGCTTTCGATTCCATGGGTCAAACATATGCTTCATTTTGAATTTTAATGCACGCTTTTCAATACCCTTACTCATTAATTCCATCGTTTTTGTGGGTTCTCCGAGAAGATCTCTAAATCTTTCGTCTGCTTTAAAAACCCGTCGCCTTACTACGCCATTTGGAGCGAATCGTTCCATTGCGCCTAGCATAAGCCATGTACTTACACTTGCGCGTTTAAATAATTTGGATCTATTCTCACTCATTAGAGGATTATCGGAGTTTATACAATGTTCATATCCATTGAGTGAAACCTCAAACCTTCGCAACATAGAAGGTCCCCAGGTTCTATAAAGCAAGTCATATCCATATTCCGTCAGATTCAGAGTCTCATGGGTTTCCATAGAAATATTCTTTTGTGCGCCGCTCCAGAAATGAACATCCTCCCATGGTACATCCATTACACGCCCCTCCTCTTTAAGCTTACGCCATAATTCAGTGCCGGGGAAAGGTGATAATCGAGTTAACTGTTCATAAGTGGGTTTACATGCCACAAAATAATTCAGATCCTCATACATATTCGCATGGCTATGATAATCCCAACCACATATCCACGCTCCAAGAGTACGTATACCCATTGAATGGAGTTTATGAAACACCTCTCGAGCATCAGCTTCTTTTACTTTTCTATATCCATGTGCACCAGCAAATTTAGATTCCACACCGATGAATACCGCCCCCATTCCTGTTTCAGGGATGGCATCCCATCCATAATTGCTTGCAAAATGCCAGATAAAATCCACCGAACCAAACCCGGTCCAATCAACATTTTCAATAAGATCATTGTTTTTCATCCATCTTTCCTTAGTTCTTACTAACCATCGAGGGTGTCGGAAATGGTCCTCTTCTATTACAAAAACCGATGATAATCTGTCAAAATGCTTGCGATAAAGTTCAACATGGTCCACAAAATCATCTGGTGAAAGCAATTCAATCCGTTTTTTTCCATACATTTCAGTAGTAGAACAAAAATCACAGCCACCCGGACATCCTAAACCAGTAACCAAGAAGCCTATACCTCCTCTTGGGTATTTATTAATAAACACTGGAGCCCCACCGCATTTTGGCATTAATTTTTGGATAATTGGACGGTTAGTGTCTTCCCCTAGCAGTTCACGCATAAACTGCACTCCTTCCCCTAACACTACATGATCTATATATTTTTTTTTAAATTCCTCGTCATATTGAGCATTAAATGCTTGAGCTCCATAACTACCTAAAAGGATTTTTGTTTCCGGAGATTTTTCCCGAATATATTTGCACATTTTCATAACCATATCCAGATGAACTGGAAAAGAGCTGATACCTATTATGGAATATTCTTTATCTACTTCCTGAGTAAAATTATCCCATCTTGGATATTCAAGCAATGTCGCTGGGATGTCTATGTTTTGTGCTAAAATGTGATTAGCATAACAGTGTGTATGGGACACGATCGTAAAGATATCATCTGCATGGGTGAAACGCTGACCTGTAGCATCGGTGAGTGAATCATTGGCTGGGAGAGATGGATAAGGGTAGCAAGGAGTTGTTAGTAAAATACGATCTGTTATCATATCTTAACCTTCTCATTTTTTTATTTTATATTAGTATTTTACAAGTTTTAATATTGATTTTACAAATTTTATATTATTACTTTTCTATATATTCGTCAGATCGAATTAAAAGCCACCGTAGCTTTGGCCCCTAATATATTTCAGAAGGATATCATCTAACTCATTTATTTTTTTGCTTGATTTTACTCTATACCTAGTGCTCAAGAATTTTTGAATAAGTTTGAATTTTAAATTATTCCTTCTCATAGCTCTCCGGACGTTTCTCGGTATTTTATTTGGGTATTCTGTTATATATGGGATATCATCATCTTTAATGGATCCGTCTTTCTCATAAAGATACCTCTTGGCGGGTTCTTCCCTTGGTCTTCGGTTAAATGGGTCAAACATATGTTTCATTTTAAACTTCAAGGCACTATGTTCAATATTACGCGACATTAATTCCATCATTGGAGTAGGCTCTCCTATAAGGTCCCTGAATCGTTCATCTGTTTTAAAAACCCTCCTCCTCACAACACCATTTGGAGCGAAACGATCCATTGTACTTAGCATAAGCCAGAATACCGCAGAGCTCCCTTTGAATAATTTAGATCTGATGTCTCTCATTAAAGGGTTATCAGAATTCATGCAAAATTCATAACCATTAAGTGTAACTTCAAGCCTCCTAAGCATCGATGGCCCCCATGTTTTGTATAACAAATCGTACCCATATTCAGTGAGGTTTAACGTTTCATGGGTTTCCAAAGAAATATTCTTTTGTGCGCCGCTCCAGAAATGAACATCTTCCCAAGGTACATCCATTACACGTCCCTCATCTTTAAGTTTACGCCATAATTCGGTACCAGGGAAAGGTGACAGACGGGTTAATTGTTGGTAAGTTGGCTTGCAAGCAACAAAATAATTAAGATCTTCGTACATGTTTGCATGACTATGATAATCCCATCCGCATATCCATGCGCCAAGTGTCCGAATTCCCATTGAATGGAGCTTATGAAAGACCTCTCGAGCATCAGCTTCTTTGGTTTTTTTATACCCATGCTCCCCAGCAAACTTGGATTCCACACCAATGAATACCGCCCCCATTCCAGTTTCAGGAATGGCATCCCACCCGTAATTGCTCGCAAAATGCCAGATAAAATCTACTGAACCAAAACCAGTATAATCAACATGCTCTACGAGATCTTTATTTTTTTGCCACATTTCTCTTGTTTTGATTAGCCATCGTGGATGACGAAAATGATCTTCCTCAATTACAAAGATAGATGACAGTCCTGGAAAATGTTTACGATAAGCCACAACATGATCTACAAATTCTTCTGGTGAGAGCAGTTCAATTCGCTTTTTACCGAACATCCCAGTGGTTGAACAAAAATCGCAGCCCCCTGGGCATCCTAGCCCTGTGACTACAAAACCCATACCACCTCTAGGATACTTATTTAGAAATGCTGGGGCGCCTCCGCACTTAGGTAATATCTTTTGTTGGATTGGTCGGTTTGTATCTTCCCCTAATAGTTCACGCATAAATTTTACGCCCTCACCTA
>JBHLPG010000088.1:0-14279 GCA_048939725.1 Promethearchaeota archaeon
AAATCTTTCCCCGTCTTCTACTCGGTTTAACTTCTTTTCAGTTATCTCCTCTCCATATGGAATCCGAGAAGCAAGGCATGCCATAGCTGGTTTATTAGCAATAGGCAGATTAAAGTACTTTGCGATCTCTCTAACTTCCTTTTTAGTTATATTTCCTTGTAATAATGGACTATAGATTCCTAGCTCCTTTAGGGCCTTTAATCCAGGTCTATGACCTATTATATCAGATGCATTCGTTCCATCAATAACCAGGTCATAATCAATTTCCTTACAATATTCCAATAGACGAGAAAATACAACCAATTTACAGTGAAAACACCGGTCTGGAGGATTTTTCCATAAATGCCTATCAATATTTATTTTGATAATTTCATGTGGTAAACCCAAGTGTTGACTAATTATTTTTGCTTCTTTGATCTCATTTGTAGAAATCCATTCAGAAATCATTGTTACTAATCTTACTTTTTTACAAACTCTCTGAGCAAGACATGCGACAACTGTGCTATCAACGCCACCAGAAAATGCGATTATTACCGATCTTTCTGCTAAGGAAGCCATACTTTCCTGAATTTTCTTCTTTAAAGCATTATTCATGAATTTCTCACTTATCACTTACTATTAACCTTAGAAACACCAGAAGTTACCTTTGCAATGTGTGTATATGCCCCTATTTGTTGAAGAGCACGAGCGACATCCTTCTCATAACCAGGACAAAGAGCGATCATACACCCTCCATTTCCTGATCCTGTAATTTTACAACCTAAGGCGCCAACTTCTAAAGCTGCATCAATCATGCGTTCTATTTTTGGGGTACTGATCTTTATATAATCTCGAAGTGATGTATGGTGTTCATTCATTAATTCCCCTATGTATTTAACATCTCTAAGACTAGAAGGCTTTTTTAACTCAGAATGAGCTTTTTTAGTTATCTCCAAATTCATTACTGCTGCCTTCAGAGCGTTTAGGGAAAATTCATCCAAATGACCCTCAATTGGTCTCATATCTTTAACATCATCAATTGTCAGTTCTCGTACCTTTGAAACTCCCATATATTTTAACCCTGTTTTCACTCCATTCTTAATCGTAGCTAAAGTTGTTAAAGTATCCTTTTTCTCCAAGGAATTCCCTATAACAATTCCAGGTAATTCTGATAATAATAGCGTACATCTAATTGGATCAAATTCCTCAAAATTCACATAACCATGAGCAATTGCCATATGATCCTGCATTCCTCCCGGTTCATTAAATTCCACGACTTCAGCTTGATGAGCGAACTTAGTTATCTCCATTGGGGTTAAAGGATTATTAAATAGTTCAGAAAGGAAAGCAATCCAAATTACACATAATGCGCTCGAGGAGGATAATCCAGCCTGCATTGGAATATCACTTGTAATCTTGGCTGAAACCCCTTCATCATATGGAATTATATCATTTTCTTGAAGAACCTTTACCCCAGCTCGAAGATAATCTCGAGTAGATTGATATTCAACATTAATTGCTGAGAAAATTTGAATATCACTGATATCAGGTAAATCTATTTGATAAGAACTAGAGCTCGACTTTTTCCCTTTTATTGTCATGTACATATCTACTGCAGCAGGAATTACAGGCAACCCTAGGTAATCCTGATGTTCTCCAAATAATACAATCCTTCCAGGCGCCTTCATGGTCAGATTCATGAATCTTCTCACTCATTTGGAATACTATGAGTCTTATTTAAAATTCTAGATTTCCTAAATAAATAAACTGTACCTAATCTTTTTATTTCATATCTTTTGAATATTGTCGGATGTATTTTAAAAATGGTGAATAAAGTCGGCTTAATTCCAGCTCTTTTCCAAAATTTTTAACATGTAAAACCCAGTATCTTATCTGTAGTACTTACTTTCTTATCCTTGGAGTAATAATTATTCAAAATAGAAACCCATATTTCTAAGGTTTATATATAGGAATATAAGGAAGGATTATTCTTCATCGTAATACTGAATTGAGAGTGTATCATGATAAGTGACTTTATCAATCAACCACTGAAAGATCTGGTTACGACGGTATTTGAGGGATTGGGATTTGTCACACTTCATCCTATGCAAGTATTAACTCATCCTCTAGCTGATTGTCGCTTGAATTTTGTACTAAAACGTATCAACACTAAAACTGAATATATTGGAGTTATCATTAGGGATTGGAGGCGAGTTGTTGGTGTGGGCCAAATTCATAAAGCTGAAGAGCTTTTACAAACTTGTCCTGAAATTTCTCGTGTAATTATCGTATCTTCAATGGGTTTTTCTTATAGTGCTACTCGTCTTGCAGAGAAAATTGGTATAGGCTTGATCTCAAGGGGAGAATTAGTTTCTCTTCTTCAAAGAGGTATCGAAGCGATCTGATAATCTCTTAACACCTGTATCACTCAAATTTTGAGTTCCAAGTGATAAATAGTCTAAAGAGAGTTTTTCTTACTGTTATTATTCAATTTTGACTGCATTTACCTGAACTCTTTTATGTCGGCATTAACTGATTATCTTTGTTTTTAGCCGCAGTGATTTCTTTTTTAAGTCTTTGAATTAATTTAATTCATGTATTCAGCGAATTTATCTTATTTAGGTAATATGGGTAATTAAATACCCTACCTACCTGTTCATCCTAAGTTAAGCTAATTTAGGGATTAAATCATGTACACAAAATCACTTGTAAATTTAGTAGCTACAGCGTTTGAGACAATAGGTTTTGTCACACACCATCCAATGCAAATGTTGAAACACCCCCTAGCGGATTCATTATTATCTTATGTTTTAACGAAACCAGATTCAAGATCGGAATATATTGGAGTTATTGTAAGGGATTGGAAGCGAATTGTCGGTGTAGGTCAGATTTACAAAGCAGAGGAGCTTCTTCAAGCTTGCCCTAAACTTCATCAGGTGATCATTGTTTCTTCTATGGGATTCTCACGTGAAGCTCTTCACATTGCCGAAGAAAAAGAAAAAATCAAATTAACTTCAAAAAGAGAATTGATCTCTCTAATGCTGAAACAGCTGGAGATTCTCTGACTCGGTAACTCATTTATTGAACTGCGTTTTTGAAATCGGGATCGATATTGTTTTGATAGCTTCTTCAGTTTTCTGAAGATGTTCGTTTGAATGTACAAATGAAAGTGCTCCAATACCATGCATCCCGCTGATATTTCTATTCAATAGTGCTAGCTGCAATAAAGCCTCCCGTTTTTTGTCAGTTAGATGCGCTATTTCACCTAGCTCTAAGTTTTCAATAAATTTTGTTAATACATGAAGCGTAATAAAGGATTTATACCCTGTTGCTATGAAGCTGAGTTTTTCTTCAATGAAATGTTTGTTCAGTCTTACGATAAAGTCAGTACCATATTGATTGGTACGCTTATAGTCTTGGCTAGAATTTTTCAAAATTTCCAAGGTTTGTAATCCAGCTGCCATGCTTAGTGGATGTGCTGAGAATGTACCCCCACCAGTCCAAACTCGATTATTTAATTGAGGATTTGCTTGTTCCATTATCTCTTTTCTACCCCCGACTACTCCTATAGATAAACCACCACCAACTATTTTTCCCATAGTAGTGAGATCTGGAGTAATTTTTAGCTCATTTTGGAATAATCCATAAGAAAACCTATATCCAGTGATAATCTCATCAAAAATTAGTAAGATGTCAAATTCCTCTGTTATTTCTCTCAGCATTTTTAGAAATTCATGTTCGACTGGAAAACCACCACCTCCACCCAAAACAGGTTCTATAATCACTCCTGCTAATTTGTTAGCATTCTTTCTAATAATTTTTTCTCCTAGCTCAATATTATTTACTTCAAATGTTATTATTCCAGCCTTATCTTCAGGTAGAATCCCAGGACCCTCCTCTCCAAGGAAAGGGGCCTTAACATTATATAGAAGGGTATCTGCATAGCCATGCCAACCCATCCGAGCCTTAGCTATTAAGGACCTTCCTGTAAACGCACGAGCTAAGCGAGTGGCATACATGGTTGCCTCCGTACCACTTGAACTGAATCGTACTTCTTCTATGCTTGAATTATCATTAATGAGTGTGTCTGCTAGCTCAACCTGTTCTGTAGTTACTGTACCAAAATGCCAGCCATTTTTTAGTTTGTCAATAACAATCTGCTGCACAGTTGGGTGGTTGTGACCGAGAAGCATTGAATAGTGGCCTTGCCAATAGTCAATATATTGTAATTCATCTACATCAACTAAATAAGCAGCATGCCCCGATTTAATAAATACTGGATATCCACCAATTAATGGAAGGCCTAGATTTCTGATATTATGAGAAACTCCACCTGGTATCCTTTTTATGGCTCTATTCCATAATTTCAGAGATAGTGGTCTCGCTTGAATAAAATTATTAAGCTCTTCTTTAAAAAAATTCACAAAGAACCCTCAATAATCAGTTTTATAATAGAAAATTTGAACTTTTACATTGAAAAAAAAGGGAAAAAGAAGAGGAGGAAAAATATTCTATAAAAGTTTGAAAAACTCTTTCTGTTCAAGTTCTCTAACCTTTGGAAGTAGATTGTAGAAGACTATCTGTTCTAAATCATCGCGAAAAGTACCAAAGTCCTCATCATCCATAAAAGGATCCTGTAATTTAGATCGAACTTTTAATGCGGGTTCTTCTCCTCTTAAATTCCAAAATATTCTTAATCGATTTTCAGTTAGATGATATATTGAATCAGACAACTCAGCTTTACTAACAACATTGGTAGGCCATCTAGACAACACCAAATAGACTCCAATGAATAACAATAGAGGAAACAAGACAAATCGAATAACTTCATGTGATAAGAGAACTCCATCAGAAGGACTGGTAAAAGAAACCACCCCTAACAATAACGAAATTACCGAGACTAAGAAGCCAAATAAAACTACGAACCAATTATTAAATCCTCCTTTGGGATTGAAACTATGCCAAAAATTTGGTATTTCAAATCTGGGTTTTTGATCATTGATCACAGCGTTCTTCTTTTTCAATTTATCGTAAGTTAATGTTTCAGCGTAGTAATGAAAACTATCGTATCTTACTTTTTCCAATTGCCATTCATCTGCTTTTTTACGAACATAAATAAAGAAAGGTGCCCAATCCATTGCATGTGTTGCATGGGTAAATGCGGGAGGTTCCCACTTCCAGAAAATCAATGCAAGAACAGCTGCAATGAAGAACATCAAGCTAATCCAAGACAATTTCAAAGTTTCATCCAAGATAGGTTCAATAATCTCTTCACCTGGAATTGGGGGATGCCAAGATTCAGCACCTTCAATTACTTCTTGCCTTTGGGAACCTTTACTGATATAGATCTCACCTAGTAGCGCCCAGAATGCAATTCCAAAGAGGGTGAAAAGCTGCCTATTACTAAAGTAGTACCTTCCTTTTGTTAGCCCGCGTATCGCAGAATACAGCGCTTTCCCTCCTAATATAATGAAAATACCTCCAATAAGTAAGACAGAGATTAATGCTGATTGAAATGAAAGGTAGGAGTAAATTAATGTTCCTAGTAAACCAAGAACGAATAAGGGGAGGACCGTAACCCACAGTGAGACAAAAAATTGTTGTTTGGTCCAAACATAGATCCACTGAATACATCGTTTATCACTATCCTCTGTATTTTCTAGAACTCTGAAATACGATCCTCCCCAGGCTTTAGATTTTCGTTCTCCTCGTAGTTCAACTCCTGATAAGATCAGTTGAGGTTTGAACTGATCAGCCAATACAATATCCCTTTCTGTGACATCCACAGCATCTAAAGGCATCATAAACCCTTTTCTTCGTAATCCAGCCTTTTCTATCTGTTCTTTCAGCGATTTTGTCTGCCATTTCTCTTCTACAGTTTCCTCAACTGCTGTTTTCAAATCAATTAGCTTGCCCTGTAAGGCTATTTCTGACATAATACCACCGACAATATAAATTATAGAATCAATACAAGTTTTATAATAGATATATGTATTAGCTATAGCTTTAAAAATTTGTTTTTTTAAATTAGCGAGATTGAATTTTTGTATTCAAGATTTTCTTCAAGGTTTACTCCGACTTGAAGACGAGAATTTACTTTCATTAGCTTCAAACTCGAATTTGAAGATGAAATCAAACTTCTTATCATTAAGAATAATTTGAATATTTAGCAATAGAGGATGGTAATTATAATGGATTTGTTACTCCAAGACGTTATGATTATTCCTGAACCTGATACATCACAGATTTTCCGAGCAAACATTACAATAGAGGACAACATCATAAGTGCCATTGCACCTAATGCTCAAATTCCAGACCCTGAATTCATAATTGATGGGAAGTCGCTTGTTGTTCTCCCTCCTCCAATCAATAGTCATACTCACCTCCCCATGACCTTATTAAGAGGTTATTCTGATAATAAGACATTAATGGATTGGCTCCAAGATATTTGGGAAATAGAGGGAAAGTTTGACGCAAATTGGATAGAATTAGGTTCAAGATTAGCATGTCTCGAAATGATTAAATCTGGAACTGGAGCAGCAGCTGATTTCTATTTCCATGAAAGCAAAATTGGAAATGTACTTGAGGAAGCTGGGATCAGAGGTTGGCTTGGTGCTGGAATACTTCCAAGTGCTTTTGTAGACCAGGGAGGATATGAATTTCAGTTAACAGAGTTAAACAGAGCAATAGAAGTGGCAAAAGGATCTTCTCTGCTTAATGCATCGATTGCTCCACATAGTCAAATCACCGTTCCTGAAGAAGTTATTCTCAAAGCAGCAGATCTAGCAGAGTCGTATCAAATCCCTCTTATGATTCATGCTTCCGAAACACGGAGAGAAGTCCTAGACTCCGAGGATAAATATGGTGTCCCACCAGTAGAAAGACTGGATCAAATCGGATTCTTCAGAGAAGAAACCAAAGAAATAATTGCACATTGTGCTTGGATCACGCAGAGAGAAGTTGAGATCTTAGGAAAACACCAAGTTACTGTAGGATGGTGTCCAGTATCTGCTCAAAAACTAGCATACGGAGGGGTGACACCTGTGCCAGAACTCCGGATAGCAGGTGCCCAAGTCGCTCTTGGTACTGATGGGACTGCTTCCAACAATACTTTGGATCTTTGGCGTGAGATGCGGGAAGCTGCGAATGTGATTTCGGCTTCGAGATGGGATCCCGCACTATACCCAGCTGAACAGGTTCTCGAAGACACATGTTGGTCTTTTAGGCGGAATTTTCATCCAGAGTCTTTAATTAAGGTGAATAATCATGCAGATCTTGTTATATTAAACTTTCAAGCCCCTCATCTTAAACCAATGCACAATATTATTTCTAATATAATTTATGCTAGCAATGGAAGTGATGTCCATTCCTTAATTGTAAATGGAAAGTTGTTAATGCATAATCGCCAAGTTTTAACTCTTAACGAATCAGAGATCTTAGAAGAAACTGAGGATAAACTTAAACAATTATTTTAACCGTTTGTTTCGCCGTAACAAAAGAGTTGTATTCCAATGTTTAACATGCTTGAAATTCGCTTTGTAGATATTCATGGAACATTGAAAGCCATGAATCTCCCGGTTGATATTGAAAAATTAAGTCATGCAACAACTGATCCAGTCTTCACGGAGGGAATAAACATCGATGGAAGTTCGGTTGCAGGGTTTACATCATTGGAGAATTCAGATTTACACCTAATACCTGTTCCAGAAAGCTTATTTGAACTACCCTATACAGACGAACCTAAACTAGCAGTTATGTGTGAAATTCACCAAGATGGAAAAACATTTGCTGGAGATACCCGCTCTCAACTAAAAAAAGTGATTGATAAACACTTAACAAGTAAAGGATTGTCTCTTAAGGTTGGACCTGAACCAGAATTTTATCTATTCAAGGATAACGTCCCTGTCGATCAGGGGCAATATGCAGATATCTTTCCTAATGCTGTTGTTGAAGGGATGGTTAAGCGTTTCTCTCAATACCTGACAAAAGCCCTAATTCAACCTAAGGTTCATCATCATGAAGTAGGACCAGGTCAATATGAAATTGAAATCGGTTATGACACCGTTCTTCGAATAGCTGACATCATTGTCACATACAAAGCAACCATTAGGGCACTCGCTGCAAAGTTAGGCCATACTGCAACTTTTATGCCAAAACCATTTGCGCATTTAGTTGGAAACGGGATGCATTGTCATCTTTCATTATGGGAAGGTGCAAAAAACCTTTTTTCTGATTTGGATCCAAAAAAGATATCACCTCTAGCAGAGCATTTCATGGCTGGAATATTAGAACATGCTCAAGCAATGACAGCATTGGTTGCCCCAACCGTCAACTCCTATAAGAGGCTAGTCCCAGGATATGAAGCGCCTGTTTACGTCGCATGGGGTCCTCTTAATCGTTCAGCTTTAATTCGTGTCCCAATGATCAATAAACCTCAACTAACACGTTTTGAATACCGTTGTCCTGATCCAAGCTGTAATCCATATCTTGCATTTATTTGTATTGTTACTGCAGGAATGGATGGGATCAAACATGAACTTGAGCTTCCCCCACCAGTTAGAAAGAATATTTATGAACTAACAGTAATAGAAAGACAAGAGAAAAACATCAAAACTCTACCTGGGAATCTTTTTGAGGCCCTTTCATTCCTCAAGAAAGACAAAATTTTATGTGATGCTCTTGGTGAACATATCTGTAAAAAATTTTTCCAGTTGAAGGAACAAGAATGGCTTCAATATTCCACCCAGGTCACAGATTGGGATTGGAAGAATTATCTCAATATATGATATAAGCATTTAACAATCTAAATACCGGGAAATTTCCCAAGGAGTTATTTCTTGCTTTTCAAAGCTATATTCCCTTGTAAACTCCAACCACTCATTTATTCGTGCTTCGTAATACTCCTGATGAAGAACTGATCCAAGAATCTCTTTTGCGAGTGTACTATCTTTAAATTTTGTTAATGCTTCTTTCAAAGATCGTGGTAATAATTCTACTCCTTTTTCCTCCAGCTGTTCTAAACTTAGAGCATCTGCATCATAATTGGCTTCGACTGGAGGTTCAAGCTTTTTTCTAACCCCTTCAAGACCAGCTTTCAAAAGAAAAGCTAAAGAAAAGTAAATGTTTGTAGCTGCATCTGCTGCCCTGTATTCTAAACGACCAGCTTCGTAACCAGGGACACGAATAAGGGCTGTTCGATTTGCTATTCCCCATGTCTTGTAAACAGGCGCTTCCTTTCCTGGGACTAAACGCCTATAAGAATTGACAATTGGATTGGTAATCGCTGTAATTTCGCTAGCATAGTGGAGTTGTCCTGCTATAAAATGAAGGGCAAATTCTGATAATTCATTTACTTTGCCTTTAAACAAATCTTCATCTGCGCTTTTCACAATTTGATGGATATGCAATCCATTTCCTGCTTCGGAAATAAAGGGTTTAGGCATAAATGAGATAAGCCATTCACTATGATTTAGCGCTACCATTTTGGCGATTTGTTTGAAGTACTGCACGCTGTCAGCTGCTCTAATCACGGTTAATGAATCAAATTCGATTTCATGTTGGCCAGGCCCCACTTCTGAATGAAACGTCTTAAACGGGATGTTAACTTGATCTAATGTCTCTATTATCATTTTTCTTAAGAAGTACCCTTTATCTCTTGGTGGAAGAACCATATAAGTCGCAGAATCCGCAGGTTTAAAATCAGAAGTCAGCATGTAGAATTCCATTTCAGGCCTTGCATAGTATGTCGCTTGAAACTCATTGTATAATTCCTTACAAACCTCAGCCAGAATACCTCTGGGATCAGCAGCTATACGTTGATGGTTATCATCAGTACTACGCAAATCACAAAAAACACAAGCAGTATTTTCTTGCCAGGGTACCATGGTTACTGTTGAAGGATCAGGTACAATAATCATATCTGATTGTTTTGTCCGCAAGAATCCTATGCTGCTTCCATCGACACCAACTTGATCAACTTGAGAGAAGGATCTTTTGGAAATTTCAACTCCTTTAAGATGACCATCAGCACCAGTGAATTGAAGTAGGAGATATTTTGCTCCTAATTGATCCATCTTTTGAATGACTGCTTTTCTGATATCAATCATAATCTTTATCTCTTATGTATCTACCTCTTCTGTTTCTAGTAGAAATTTAGTTATTCTAGTCGCAGAACCGCCTAGAAAACCCCCTAGAAGCCCAAACAATCCACAAATAATGCTCGATAGCACCATGATTATCAGTGAACCAGGAGGAAGAGGGGCCCCAAGAACATCTCCTATTGCTGCCAAAAAATAATCTAGTGTTTCTAGCATACCTGGTACAGTTAAAAGCACTAGTAAAATTGACACAAATCGCCCAACTAATGTTCCTAAGCCAGTAAATAAACCGGCACGAGCGGACCCAACGATAATTCCTCCAATTATTCCCAATATTAACGGAGTTAACCAAAAAGGGAAAAATGAAGCAATAGAGATATCTAAGAAGAACACTCCAATCAGACCTATCAAAAATGCAATTGAACGCTGATCTGTCAAAATTGCTTGAATATTTTCACTATAAGTTGCATTCATTTCTTTTACCTCACTTTGGACTAAGAATTACTCTAGCTTCCAAGTATTCCTTCGGGAAGTTATCTGCTCTAGCGTATTCAACAAGCATAAGATGATATTCACCTTTTATCCATAGTTCAAGAGCTTGATCAGCGTAATGAGGATTAGCTGGATTTCCACTAGCTCCTGCTGGGATAACACTCCAGCAATCAGTAATGTTGCCAAAATTTACTACCATCCGCTCGCTGGGGCCACCTCCTACTCGTCGACCACCCGCAGCAAGAAGGGTGTAACCTGAACCGTCATGTGCGAACGATCCTTTCCCTAAGGAAGGAATTCCTCCTAGATGATTGAAATACATTCTATGATATTCACCCCATTCCCAATTTTCTAAATCTGAACCAAATGTCCTCTCTAGATATCCTATTGCTTCGATGAAAGCTTCAACTATTATGTCATCTCTATCTTCTACTGCAGTAGTTGTTACATTATCGAACCACTTTGAATTTGGATGCTCACGTAGAAGGTATTCTAACGTATTATCTTGAGGTTTTGCCGCGTCTATTCCAGCTTCTTCATACTCATCTTTCCAGACTAGATCTTTAAAACGTGAAAATGTCTCATAAAAAACAGTTGGTCCGATCAGTTGGCTTTTCATAAGATATTTATCGTCGCCCTCACTCCATGATTTCAATTTAGCTAACGCAGCCGTCGCTGTTGTTGAAAGAGCTTCCCCAGAATTCTCAACCGCCGCGATAAAGAAAGGAGTGAAAGCTTCAGCACAAATATCAAAAATACCCATCTCACCACATTGAGCATTTTTCATAAAATCAGCATCAATACTTCCATCTGGGGCCTCACTTAACCAACGATTGATACTTCTCCCACGATATCCTGCAGCTTGAGTACTACTAATATAATATTGGTAGTCAGGACCAGTAGACTTTTGATTGGCAGAAGCAAGATAACATTGCGAGGGGTTTACTGAGTAGGGAAGCTCATGAAAAGGAATGTATTCCCAATGTTTATTAACATCCGGATCAGAGCCATTCTGAATGAAACGTGATAGGAGTCCCTCTGTAAAATTCCTTTTGACAAATCTTCCAGTAGGTCTTAAAGCGATTGTACCATCAGCATCTGCAAAAACCACATTCTGAGGAGGATCATGGAACCATTGCATGGATTTATTAAATTCGTTCCAATTTCTAGCTCTGTTTACACCATATAATGCTTTAATTTCATATGTTGGTTCTTCTGTCGCGGTCCATCTCATTGCAATCAATGATTTTCCCATCTCTTCTGCCACAATCACTCCTTCTTGGGTATATTGAATCGTTTCAGTATGGTTTCCATGGCCCTTTACTGGAATGGTAACCTCCCTGGTTTGAGGAGTCAACCACATGGTTCCATTCCAATATTCTCCCTCATTATTCCACACATATTCATACCAGTCCATCCCATCTGGACCAACATTTGTAAAACCCCATGCAACATGCGTATTGTATCCAACAACTACTACTGGAGTCCCAGTTAGTGTATAGCCGAATATATTCCAATCATCATCCAACGTAACAAGGTGGGCTTCATACCAGATATGAGGAAGATCAATACTTAGATGCATATCATTACAAAGAATAGGAAATCCGCTCTTTGTTTTCGTTCCATTTGCAACCCAGTTATTTGATCCTATCCATGATTGCTGGAAATACTTTACACTTTCCGGAGTTTTATCCAAAATCTTCTTAATGGTTGCAGTACTAGTCGTAATTGCTCCATGAGCAGATGAAGCTATTTTGTTTGTAATTGATGTGGGAAGCGAATAATTCCCATAATCAGGGACAATTGGAACCTGATAATAAGTCTGATTGATTGGAAACACTTCTTCCATTGCAGTTATGTTACCGTTGAACAATTCATCTCTTAAAATAGTTGAGTGTAAATCATAAGTTGAATATGTCAACATTAGGCTCATTAATCGATTGTATACAAAGGTTGTAAGTGGCGTCCACAGAGTAGGTTTGAAATTCAATAATTGAAATTCAATTGGTAATGTTTTGGTTCTAATCCTTCGTTCAATTTCGTAATTCACTCCATCACAATACGCATCCAAAAGAATTAACATATTATCTAGGTCTGAATCCGATTCGCGCTCTTCTTCAAAAGTTTCTATCATCTCTTGAGCAGCTTTTTCAATCCCAATAGTTTCGTACCAAATATCATCCTCAAGAGAATCATTCCCCATCACTTCCGACATCAATCCCATTCCAGTTCTAACGGTCATTTCCATCTGAAACATTCTATCATAAGCGTGACAGTAACCTAATGCAAAAACGGCATCTTTTTGAGTCTTCGCATAAATATGAGGGATTCCCCAGTGATCACGAATAATAGTAACGTTATCGTCAATTCCTTCAACAGTTATTGTTTCTGACACATAATTTGATCCTTTTGAAGCACCAAAAATTCCTCCAGGAGAAACGATAGGGCCAAGAGCAAACATTCCCATTATTGGGGTCGAAAGGATTACTATTAACAGCAAAGTTCCTACAATAGAGATTGCAAAAACAGCTCCTTCTTTATATAAATTCCTTGGGAGAGACATTTCAATCACAGTGTTTAAATTAGTAAAATCATTATTGTATTAATCTATTATATTTGTTTATGCCTTTAAAGGAAGGTTTGACATATTACTTAATTAAGGAATAAAAGAGTTTTTGAAGTATCATCAGACTCTTTCAAGAGAACAAAGAGTAAATGCTCCAATCAATATAGTAAAATGAATTATCACCCTGTTCTATATTATCAAATAAAAAATGATGGACTAAGAGAGTAATGCTGTCTAAGGACATACCTGATGACCAAAATTTGGGATTATTCTTTGGGATTATAGAGTATAACAAACTTAATCCAACAATTCTTTGGTCAGGATCCACTTGGTATTCAGAAATTCAAACTTGGAATTTACTCTTGAAAATACTCGCAACAAAAGACCCCATGGCTCTTGAGGAAGTGGAATGGAATTTTTTGCCATTAATTTGGGATGAAGTTGAGATTTTTGCCTTAACCAAGGCATTCCAAATACAAGGAATTGGATCAGCATACTTGGTTGTTTTTCATCAATCCGCAGAAAAGTTAACCCAATTTCTTCTCATGAAGGAGGAAGAAATAGCTGAAACTTTTAAAGATATATTAGAATCTTCTGCTTTTTTTTCAATCCATCGTTTAAATAATGAACAGTTGAAACAAATTCGCATTAAATGTCAAGGATATTATGAGATCCTTTCACAGCTTTAGCCAACTTACATTAATATTACATCTAGTTTTGACGAACCAAAGGATTTATTTGATATCTCATAACCAAGCAGTAGCATGTTAGAAAAGAAGTGGTGCAGAAGAGTTTTTGTCATCTCTTTGATTTTTCTTCTGTGTCAACCTTATCTAAATAATGCTGCTACAAATTCAGCATACTCTAAAACTTGGATACAATTAGATGGATCAGAATTAGAAGTAATAATTTCATCCTATGCCACAAATCTTGTAGTTGATACAAAGTACACTTATAGAATTACATTGGAAGCTAAAACTTTTGGGTCAAGTCTAGATGGATTTTATTCAATAGCAGTAGGGATTAGATTTGTAAGCTCTGGACAAACGATCAAGAGCGATCTAAAATGTGATATTGGGGACCTTTCTACAATTGGATCAAAATTACATGTTTTAATTCCATTAATAATTCCCTCTGCAAGTCAT
>JBHLPG010000089.1:0-14261 GCA_048939725.1 Promethearchaeota archaeon
TAAGCTATTCACCAATGAGTTCATCCGTGACTAGTAGGGCAATAGTTAGTAGGATAATTGCGTGGATGAAGAGAAGTAACATATTGTTTATGACATAAGCAAGATCTTCGAAAAGGACGATATTTGTTGTTACTTGAGTCGCGATTAGAATGGAAGGGAGAATTAAAGGGAAAAATAATATTGGGATTGCTAGCGTTTTAGACCTTGCGTAAACAGTAAGAAAGGAAACTATACAACCTGCAACACAAAGGTCTATGGTTCCAATAGCTAATACGATTAAAAGTAGGAGAAAATCCGCCTGCATACTTAATCTCAGAAATACAAATGCAAGGACTAATGTAATTATTTCAATAAAGGCTAAAATAACAATTAGGTAAGCAAGTTTGGCCAAGAAAATAACTTGGGGTTTTATCGAAAGAGAGAGTAGTGAATAGATGGAATTTTTCCTCATTTCGCGTGAAAATACGGATGTCAAGCCTAACATCACTGTGAATGTGATGATAAACCATAAACATGCAGCAGAAATAGCTTGTTTGGTCTCTAGAGTAATGCTACCTAGAAGATTAAAGAGAGTGGAAAAAATAAGGACTGAAGCGAAAGAGAAAAGACCCATGGAGAAAAGGGTTTCTTTTTTTCTAAACTCTAGCAAAATATCCTTCCTTGCTAAGAGGTAAATTTCATTGAGTAGAGACATAATTCATCCTCCTGCCTTCTTTAGAAAGAAATCATATTCCGATGGCTCTAGAGTTTTCTCAACAACTCCTTTCTCAAGATAATATACTTTTGTACATACCTGAGAAATAGAGTCAAAATCATGAGAGCAGATGATGATTGTTGAATTAGGTTTTTTTTCTATTATGATACTTTTAATAAACCGCTTATTTTCAACATCTAATCCAGTAAATGGTTCATCTAGCAATACTAATCGGGGAGGGGTAGGTAATATGAGTCTTAACAGCTCAAGCTTCTTAGCCATGCCTGTTGAAAGTTCATGAGTTGGTCTGTCAATAAAAAACTTTAATTTATACTGCTTAACCGCTTTATCAATAACACTTTCATAATCCTTTATTCTTCCGTTCACTTTAAGAAAATACTCTAGATTTTCGCGTCCCGTCAAATCTTCATAAAAAAATGAGTGACTCAACAGTGTACCGATCTCTCTTTTGAGGATGTGCTGATTATCCTTGACTACATTTCCGAATAATTCTACATTACCTGTTGTTGGCTTAATTAAA
Source organism: Promethearchaeota archaeon (assembly GCA_048939725.1). GTDB lineage: Archaea > Asgardarchaeota > Heimdallarchaeia > Hodarchaeales > Hodarchaeaceae > Hodarchaeum. Next base: position 1,236 of record JBHLPG010000089.1, read on the forward strand.
AGAGAAATAATCTTCAAAAGTGTACTTTTTCCCGCACCATTATTTCCTAATAAACCAATAGTTTCTCCTTCATTTATTATCAAATTCACATTCTTTAAGGCTTTAATAAACCCGTATACTTTAGAAATATTGTTAAGTTTCACAATAGGTTCTAGGACTGACATTTTACTGGGCCTTTTGTCTGTTATTGACACAAGAGTGCTGTCATTCGTCTTTTAAGATATTTAATTCTTTCTCTAATTTTTTTAGCCTATTATTTGTGTAATAAATATAAAGAAAGATTAAAATCCAAACCGCTATTGAAATGAAAAACATCAGACTTAATTCGGATCCAAGTAATTCATCAAAAATATCTGCCATTCATAAATCACCTCACTTCTGAGTTAAGTTATGCCTGCTCCATCATGGTTTTCCGTAATTCTTTCAAAGTGAAATCAATTCTATTAGCCCGATTCGCTATATAGATTAGTATTATTGTCAATATTCCAATTAAAAGAAAATTCAGCATTAAATAAAGTCCTACTCCTGATCCAAGAGATGTTTGCTGAGGAGCTGGATGTAATGCACCAATCACATAGTTGGATAGAGGAACTGATGGAGATGTTGCGATTCCAAATATCGCTGAAAGTGTCGCTTTCCTTTCGTGGTTTTCTTCTTCCAGCATTTCTCTGAAAATCAGTAACCCGACATAAGCCAGCCACATAATTAATGTTACTGTTTGTCTTGCTTCCCACTGCCACCAATATCCCCATTCTGCTTTTGACCAGATTATACCCACAATAATAGTTATTGCACCGACAACAACCCCTGTTTGTGCGCTCGAAAGTAGGATAAAATCGAATTTTTGGTCTTTTCTCCACAAATAGAGAATTCCACTTATAAGCACAATACCAAAACAAAGGTATGTTGAAAATGCAAATGGAACCATATAGAATATCGGATGCCCGCTTACTGTAAAACCTGAAAAATGTTTAACAGCTATGAACACGAAATAGTAATTTAGGATGGAAAAACAAATTAAGAGTGCCATAACTATCCAATTAAGATTATTTTGAACTTTTTCATTTATCAAAGTAATCTCCTCATGTTTCATCTACATATTTCGATGGACATTTTGTACTAATCATTGAAGCACGAAGTGTCCATATACTAGTTGTTGAGACAAGCTTACCTTCAATCAGTACAGTTTTTCCAGATTCAAATCCTGCAGGCTTCTCAACATTAGTTGCATTGATATAAATAATCAAAGATTCATTATTTACATCCTCGGGATCAGTTATAAAGAATCCTGTGCTATTAACTTGTTGAACAACACCTATCAGTTGAATGTTACGATTGATAAACGAATCTGGTCGTGATTCATCAAATAATTCTTTCACAGTAAATACTGGTACAGAAGAACTTGTCAATAAAATCAAGAAAGCACCGCCACAGATTATAATAATCACTGTAGCAATACCAATATTTTTGGGTTTAATCATGTGTAACATCATCCACTTCGAGATTTTTTACTTCTAAAATACCACTTTCCTCAATTTCTCCTTTTTTTGAGGAAAAAGCTTTTCTAAGGAGGATTAGTCTTCCGAGTGTCAAGGGAATGATAGCAAAATGAAGGAGAAGGCAACCAGCCCAAACAATATTCACGTAAGGAATTATTTTTATCTGCAGGATAGCCCCTATAAGACTTCCTGTTATCGGGTTTTCTAATGGGTACCTAGTAACAACATAAATGTCCGCAAATATATCACTAATTATGGTAACTTCATGATTCCAATCTCTTGGGTCAGTCCAGCGTTTATGAATCAGGATTCGGCTAACTCCAAAACCTATTGTTCGTGTTCCTGTAGATATCTGAAAAAACGTTTGATATTCCAGGAGATATAATCCAGATTCGTGAAAAACTTCATCCATATCCAAAATCGAAACCGTTAATGAAGTTCCTTCAATTGTTTCAGATTGCCCGTCGTAGAGTTGTACTTCATACGTTCGTGTCATGTTAACACTTAAAATCGCGCCTAAGATGATCAACAAGAAAGAGAAATGCAACATTATCTGAGAGGTTTTACGGATAAGATTTTTCTCTTCTTTCAATGTCACATTTACGAATTCTATAATTAAACCAAGAATCCCAAGAATTATAAGAGGGAGTACTAAATCTCCTTTCTCACTAGTAGTCCAGAAGTTACTAAGGAATAATAAGATAGGATTTCCTTGGCCAAAAACTGATGAAAGAATACCCTCTGTATATAAGAAACCGCTTAACGCAAAGACAATTCCTGCAATAATTCCCACGATAGCTAATCCGAATTTTCGTTTTATGCTAAATCTAGGAAAAAATGTACAGAAAAACTGTGCAAGCAACATTACTCCTCCAAAAACCGTTAAAATTGTATTATAAAACACTTTTCCCACATTAATACTTGGTCCAAATCCTTCTGAACTAAAGGTGATTAAATAACCAAGAATGTTATAGATAACGGGTGCTATCAGGCCTAAAATTATGGCGTAGGTTCCTATAATGCCAGAAATGAAGGAGAGTTTCAGAGATGTTACTCGAGATTTCGATGCTTGAAAATCCTCTCTATTAAATGAAATGGGGAAATGAAATAATTCCTTGTTTCTTAAGCCATATATATGGGGCAGAAGAAAATTTACCGATAATACAATGAAAAGAAAAAACATCCTCTCATTAGGAATAACTGATAATATAATGTGCATTATAAAACTATTTTCAGGAATGAAAATCCTAAGGATATCAGCTAGAGTACTATCCAATGGAAATGTATGTACGCTAGATATGATACCACTTCTAGTTATATATGTAGCAAATAAGGTACCAATGTAACTCATACTCACAATGTAATTACCAAAGTATTCCTCTTTATGAAAGAATCTTTTTCCATGAAAATAAAAAGTAATAAAGAGCCATGGTACTAAAGATGCTGTTTCAACTGGATCCCATGCCCAGAAACCTCCCCAACCGAGAGTAATATAAGCCCAATATCCTCCAATTATTATTCCTGAGCTTAAAACAAGCCATGTAAGGGATACGAAAAATTCAAAGAAATTATCTAGTTTTTCTTTTCCTTCAAAGTCAGGGACTTTTCCATCTTCAAGAACTGAAATTCTTGCTATAGCAATGACCATAGGAATTATGCATAAAGCATATCCTAGAAAAATTATTGAAGGATGAATGACATTCCAGATGTTCATTAAAATGGGGTTTAATCCTATACCATCAGAGGTCGTCCCTGGATTTAACTTAAATGGTTCATGTAGTATTGATAAAGCCACTAGAAAGGCTACTTGGAGAGCAAAAATAACAAATGAACGCCAGAAGATGGGTTCATGAGCAAAATCTCTAAAAAATGCCCTGAAGATAATGTAAAGAACTACAGCAAGAAAAGTCCAAAAGAAAAATGACCCTGCCTGTCCTGACCAAATAGCAGATAACCTCAAGAAAAAATCCATGTCATTATTAACGTAACGACTCACATATATGAAATTGTAGTCAGCAGTTATGATCGAATAACTAAAATAGATAAATGAGACGAGAAATGCAGAGCTGCCAACAAATAGACTAATCTCAGAGTAAATCTCCCACTTTTCAATGTATTTTCCAGATATTACGAGAAAAATATCAGATAGGAATGCAATTAAGCCTATTAGCAACAACAACATGCCTAAATCTATTCCAAATGTTCCAAGATCTAAATAAAGCATCGCCTTATCTCCTAAGTACTACGTCTTGTTCCTCTTTTTCTTTTTCTTTTCACATTATGTGTTCTTTTTATACTCTTCAAGGTTTTACGAGCGCTCCTTCCTTTATATTCTACATATGTATAGAGGCCTAAAGGAATCAAAATTAATACTACAAAGAGCATTTCAATGACAAAAGACATTGGGAGCGTTTCAAGATGGCCTAATATTTGAAAATAGTTTGCAGGACTATAGGCAAAATTTCCCCAATTATCTATCGCTTCAAAGTAGTAAGCATAGATACCAGGTTCAGGAAGTCCTTCTGGGAAAGTTACAGTCCAAAGATAATCACCTATCTTCTCCAAAGCGATGGACTCCTGAAGTTCCCCTGGGAGATGATAATAGATCCGAACAAATTCAACCTCCCCTTGCAAGGGTACATCTTGAGCAATAACATTTATCGAAAAATTCGTGTTGATTGGGACTTCACTCGCAGGATCGATTCCAATTTCTAAAATATACGGTGCCCACTCATCTTTCTGCCACAGGAAAAAATAGGAGCCACGGACAATCTCATTACCCAAAGTGTCGTTTACAATGACCTGAAAATTGATTGTAGTCTCATGAGGTTGGGCATCAAAACTGAAATTGAACATATTTCCAACACGAGAATGAGGAACCATATTTCCTAATTGATAATTCTCGTTATTTATTGAATAATTAATCATAACTTTAGATATGCCGTCAGAGTCAAATGCTGCGACTAAAATTGTCACTGGATCCCCTATAAAGGTACTATCCTTCGCACGGGGTGTTGATGGAGACCAAAGAGCATTAAGTACGCCTGGTTTGCTATATAACCACAAATTCGCTAAGGAAAAAATTGCTAAAGATTGAGTAATTGAATATTTATAATTCCAAGAAGGATCACCAGGAGTACCATCATTGTTGGTCAACTGGTAGTATCCAATATGATCATTGTCATAGAGCTTATTGTTGAGAAATTCAATTGTATCTAGAATAAGGTTGTAAAATAGGCTGTTATTTGTTAGTTTATATGCTTCATCAAGGGCTCTAATACAATAAAACTGGCGTTCTGTATATTTTTTAAGATCTCTTGCTCCAGGATTGTCATATGAATAAGTAGCGTAAAATCCCCCATACTGATTGTCCCAAAAGTTAAGTAATAAAGCTTTAAGTAAGATAAAGAAATCATCATAAAATTTTTGTTTTAAAATCTCGTCTGTTGTGGAACTATGGAGATGCGCTAAGAATTGAAGAACAAGTGCGTTGATAAAAGCATCAGTTGTGCTTTGATCTACAATCTCATTCTGCTTATTCAATCCAGTGTAAAACAATCCAGTTGAGGAATTTCGACATGTAGTGTTAAAGAAATTATAAATCTTCTGGGCATTTAATAGGTAACTTTCATCTCCTTCAAGAGAATAGAGATCGAGTAAAGCATCTCCCATCAAGGCATTATGGTCGACTCTTTTTGACTCCGGCTCATAATCATCGTTTGAATCAGGATTTGAGGAAGCGATTAATCCAGAATGAGACAATAAATAAATGTAATAACCATTTTGATCGTCAATATTGTTCCATGCGTATTTATCAATGAAATTAAACGTATTTAATGCTATATCCCGAAAAGTATCATTTCTAGTAAAACTGTACAGAGAGAGAAGAGCTTGAATTGCTATTGCTTGAACTCCTGGTTTTTTTAACCGATTTAATTGTCGAATAAAGAACCCATCAAATTGTGTATCGTATAAGGTCTTTATCAAGTAATTTCCTGCTTTTTCAGCAACTTCTTGGGCAAAATTCCGCTCTGTTTCGTTGATAACAGCATCTGAAAGTTTCAATAATGCTAAGATTGCTTGGGCGTTATCATAAGTTCGAGTATCATTATTTAAACTGAATTCACTCCATGTATCATCAGTAGAGATGGAGAAACCACCAGTAACATTATTATATAGATAGTCAATCAGTGCATTAGCAATTTCAATAGAATAATATAGAAAATTAGGGAAGTAAGCCTCTGGATCGTCTTCAGCTTGAACATTTGAGCTGAGAGGTGAAGAATTGGTGATGAGTTCATCAAGTGATGAAGCCGATTTTTTGTTCTTTTCCACAGAGTTTAATTGTCTTCCAGTACTAACAGCGGTGAAATTTGGGAGAATCACAGCTAATACTAATATGGGTAGGAATAAGTTTTTTGCCCATTTCTTCGTTCTTATGCATATTTTTCTTTTTGCCATTATTCTTTAGTCCATTTCTTTTATCTATGCTAGTGCCTGATGAGGAGGCGGGATATTACTAATCGCTGTTTACAATTCGATGAATCAAAATCAATCATTTGATGTAACAAAGATGTAAATCAACGATACTTAACTCAACTCCCGACCAGAAAAAAAAACAAAGGAAACAGCAGATAAAACTGCTGTTCTTGTTTTAGGGATTCGGATGTAACAGAAGTAATGTTCAGTTACTTCAGTCTAGCGTCTTCTGCGTAGAAGAACAACCACACCTAGAATGCTTAAGACAGCTAAGAAACCAATTGCAGGAGTGCCAGCACCAGGGGCTTCACTTGTTGGTTCTGAGCTTTCAGGGACTGAACTAGTTTCTTCTGCGAGTAGAGCTTCTGCTGCTATTTGGGCCCAATCCAGCTTCGTTAATGCCAGTGCGAGTTTTTGTTTGGCAAGGTCAGGGTTGTGGAACCCACCACTTGGATCATCCGCGACAAATTCTGCTAAGGCCTCAGCTTCCTCGATTAAAGCGTCAATATGGTCTATTTGATCCATATCAACACCAGAGACAGCTCTAGCTTCATCTGCTTTAGCTTTGACTGCGGTCAACTTAGTATCGAATGAACTAAGGAGATCAGCGACCTCTGTTTGGACATCTTCCAAGTAATCGGTTCTGTCGGACACATCAGGCATAGTGGTCTGATTGAAGTAAAAGTCCCAGTGGCATCGTGCACAGGCGTCGGGAACAGAAATTGCAAAGCTATGATTTAGCTTGAATGAGGCGTTAGCCCAGGTTGTCCCAAATCTGCCTGCTTGCTCTCCTGCAGGCGTAAAGTAGTAGCCATGACAGTCTGTACAGTCAGTACTATTAGTAATCCTAGTGGGAGTGGTTGTGTCCGTAATCATTTCATAGGGGGTAGTGTGACAGTTTCCACAAAGTTCTGGGATGCTATCTGCTCTCAGATTAGCTTTTTGATCCTTATAAGTGACGCCTTTTGAAACAGCGTGAGGATCGTGGCAAGTAAAGCACTGAATGTTGAAAAGTGAACTGTCATTCGTAGGAGTATCCGAAAGGTCTGTGTAAAGTCCTTGTCCTGCCATACAATGGAGACAAGAGCTAGATGCATGATCACTGGCAAGTAGGTCGTCGAGTGATTCCGCGTGGGCACTCGCAGCCATATCAGTAAAGGTTACACCCGCAGGCATGTGACAAGTCATACCACAAGGGTCATTCGCTGGAAACATTGGAGGATAACCTGTAGGCCATTTGGTTCCTGGCATTTTATGACAAGCTGCACAAGCTACTCCGAAGTCCCAAACGGTTCCGTTTCCGGACGGGATGACGGAGGTATCGTTTTCCCATCTTGTTACATGACAGCAACCTGCTGAATCGTTTAAGATAGAATCATACGAATAGTAGTCGCCGTTCCAATGCATCAAATGGGTTTCATTGTACGGAGTCAATAGCCGAGCGTGGAGGGTTTCATTCCAACCAAGATATTCTTCTTCATGGCATTCCATACAATCCTCTGGATGCCAAGGGTCAGATATACCGCTATGGTCGTATTTGTTGAAGGTGTATTTTGGATTCAAAACACCAGCTCCTAAACCGGCCGCAGCAGCAGTTCCCATGAACATAATTGCCAGCCAGTAAAGCAGCACCACTCTACGACCGTTCCACTTGCTTTGGCGTATTAACACTTCTTTTTCTTCGGTCATTAATATACCGCCATAACAAATATTCTTTACAGTTACATCAAGTAACTGGGTTCTCATCAGGTTTTGTTTTTGTTCTATTTCTATAGAACTTCTTCTGTTTGAAATTTCGGTCGAAATTAAGAATGATCACTGAAATTCCAAGTCTTGTAATTTACTGCTTCCATCAATAAGAACGTTTTCTAAGGTTTTAATAATCGGGTATCATTGATGTAAGTTGGTAACTTCGATGTAATCATCCTTAAACTCAAGTTCACAGAAGTTGCAACAAGTCCACGTTGGATAATTTTTATAGTTTTCGTTATTAAAAAATTTAAAAACATGTAAAACTTGTAATAATATATATACTGAAAGAAAAATTACAATTTCCTTTTTATGAGAAAATGTAGTTTAACTGATTATTATCAAGAAATTGTTTCTTAAACCTACTCAAACTGATTAAATTCTATTAATGACTTCAGTTTAACGTCGTCTTTTACTAGAAATGAAGGATATACTTATCATGTAAAAAGCAAATATAAGGATGACCCATTCAAAACCTGGGGTTGATTCTGATATAGTTATTTGTTGTGTTGTCGTGGTTTCTGTAGTTGTTGTTTGTAAAGAAAGAACCGTGAAAACAAATATAGCGGAAATCCAATTTTCAGCACTATCTTCAGCGTACACAGACAGAACATGAATCCCAGATTCATTCATTAGTGTAATCTCATGTAAGTAATCAAGTGTTACATTTGATGAATCATCTTCCCAATGGTATAGAACTTGAGTTACAGTACTATCTGCATCTGTAATATATAGGTCAATAATGGTGCCCCCAGCTACGATGGAATTATTGAGAGGAGAGATAAGTGTTATTGAGGGGGGAACTACATCAACATGACCACAACATTCCTCTTCTTGGTTGTGACTTTTAGGATTCGAAATTAAATCAACACCAGCATTATAAGAAGGAGTAATTACTTTTGCTGCAAATGTAACTCCGATGTATGCTGAAATAGAAATTATTCCAACTAATAATAATGAGCGTATTATTTTTTGATTCAAATAATAATCTCCTTATCAAGAGAGGATTCAATTACATATAGTGAATAGATTAGAAATAATATGAAAGAATAAAATCAGATGTAGTTCAATCTTTTCTTTTTCTCCAAGTGATAAGTGCCAATGTACTAAAAAGCGCCAATAAGACTGGTAGTACTAGAAAACCTGAAGACCGTCGAGGTTGAACAAAAGATGTTTCAGAGGATGCTGGTGGTTCAGTAACAGCACTTGTGTCACTTGTTACAGTGTAATGGAATTTTACGGCAGTCCAATTACCTGCTCCATTTTCAGCATAAATGTAAAGTATATGAGGTCCAATTTCGTCAAGTAGAACAACATCATAAGGATGGGGAAGAGAAATATTATCTTGATCGTTATCCCAGTGGTAAATAGCTTGATTTATACCATTCTCTTCATCAATTATGCTTAGATTGATATTAGTACCACCAAGCATAACGGAGTTATTCCTTGGGGAATTTACTTTAATAAAAGGAGGAGGAATGCCAGTAATGAAATGAAAATTGACTGAATCCTCATTTCCTTCACTGTCTCGCGCGTAAATATAGAGAATGTGAAACCCTTTTTCATCTGGTAAAATTACATTATATGGGAAGTCTAATTCTGTATCAACTTCGTTATCCCAGTGGTATCGGACTATCGTTGGTAAGAATTCGTCCATGGGATTGTCATCAGTAATACTTAGATCAATTATTGTCCCGCCAAGATTGACAGAATGATTATAGAAATAGTTCCAACTTTTGGTTGAATTGAGTGTTATTTCCGGAGGAGTAACATCTTCATGTCCACAACACTGATCTTGATTAATATCTTTGAATCCTTCAATTGGAACATTTTGAGGAAGAGCGATATTCTCATTTTGTGTTATTTCTGAACCAATTTCAGAATTAGTAGTCATTTTAAGTAACAAGATACCACCTAAAAAGGTAGTTATAATTATCATGGAAACTAACAATAGTACACGAAGAAAATTTCTACTCAAATTTTTGTCTCCTCATATTTAGAAGCTATTCGGTTTATTTTTCTACCCTCCTGAAAATTTTTTAAAACAGTGCTTTACTTTTTGGTAAGTAGCTTACTTTATGCTTACCTGATTATTGTCATCTTAGGAAATATTCATAATCTATCAATTATAGTAAAATACGAAATAAACTCAATTATTCTCGTACGATTCATGTAATATCAAGACAATTTTTCTAATCACGACATCAATCAATGGTCTTTCAAAGAAAAAGATGTAAATGAATAGGAATGTAAAGAAAATGAGTAGATTTATCAATAAATTGAGAGAATTTCCAAGGACAATAGCCATTCTATACATACTAATTGGTGCTGCAACTGCTATTGGAATTGTTAGTGGAATTGGAGCTACTTGCACTACATTTTTCCCTATATGGTGGGAACTTGGTAGTCCTGAGGATGGTTACCCGTTCGCAATTATAGGGGACTTTCAAATCGCCTTTATTATTGCATATATAGTAACATGGTTGGTAGCATTAGTCTGGGGAGTACTATTCTGGGCTCTTGGCGTAAGAAAACCATGGTTCTATAGAGTAGCAATTATTACAAGTGCTGCAGGATTTTTAAGTGGATTTATTCCAGCAGGGATTCTGCTTTATGAATGGTATTTGAGCTACGGACTTAATGGGATGTTATTTACTCCCTCTTGGTTCCGAACAATCATTAATTTAGTAATCCTAGTCCTTCTCCTAATCCCTGTAGTTAAACGAGGTATAACAGGTTACATAGAAGAAGTAGGCGCTTCCACAAGCGGAAGTATTGGATCCCAAGTGTCTCAGTTTTCTTTGGTATTATTTGGTTTCAGCTTGGTAATGATGGTTCAACCACTCATTATGCCTACACACATCATCGGTGGAGTTAATGTTGGTTCTTCTATGGGTGACCTCCTCGCCTCAGGCACGCTACAATTCCTTGTTGGGTTGATAGGCATCTTCATTGGGGTGATAATACTTATTGCAGGACAGGTACTTAATATTGTCTACTCTTCAAAACCATCTCCAATACATGCTTCATAAAAAGTCATAAAATAGACTGAACGAGGTTACATTTTATGAGTACTATGGAAAAAGAAGAAGGTATCCTTCCTTGGTTAAAATATAAAATTCATTATGGTCTGACCTTCAAGGGAATGATAACTTTCACGATCGTGTGGGAGTTCTGTATTATTCTCTTTTTATCAACCTTTTCAGAACCAATAAAGCTAGTACTTGGGCAACCATTGTTTCCCATAACATTAGATCCAGACCCTGTTGAGAAGGCGGGGCGACTCATTATGGTTTATCATGGGATCGCAGTTCCTTTCATTGCTACATGTACATATTTTGTATTGGAATTCATGGATGTACGGGAGAAATTTAAATCTCGTGTGAAGTATCCATTATTTTTTGGAAGTATTCTAGCTTCCGCAAATGCACTATTATTTGCTTATGTTTTTCCAGAAGGTTGGATTTTACATGGACTATACTTAGTGGGACTATCTCTCTGTTTTTATGGTGGAATTATGCTTCTTATTGGGGTTTTCCCAACAAAATCCTTCCCAAAACGAGACTCTGAAAATTCTCGTAATATTATTATTGGTCAACTCGCACTAACATTGCTTGCCATATGTGTTCTGATTAGTGTCATACTTGGAGCAACCGTTGGCTCATTCTTTGGTCAATCTGGTTTAACAGTATTACTGGCAGAGTATTTCCTTAGACATGATCTCTATCCATACTTTGTTGAAGAACTCTTCATTGACGCCATTAAAGCGCATTTACATATCATGTTAGCTTTGATCGATGTTATCGTACTCTTAGTGGTCTATCGATATACTGTACCTGATCAGAAGGGCAGGTGGTATCTGATTTCTATGATACTGGCAATTCCAGGTATGTTCATCATGTCAATTGGAGCTTGGTTTGTGACATTAAACTCTTTAGTTACATGGCCTTTTGATATGCATTATCTCATTTATGTCGGTTCTGCTATTCTCGTTATTGTTGGCCTAATATTAGCTTTTACAGGTTGGAATAAAGCAAGTAAAGAAGTTCTCGGTGACTCCTACGAATCCGCTACTTGGATTACTCGTATTAAAGCAGTTTTCAGAGTTCCTGTGAAATTTGCTCTATATTTCCAATTTATATGGGTGAATTTCGTGATGACTTTTGGAGGTATATTCCTAGCACTTAGTCTTCGAGGAGAAACGGATCCAGAGGGTGCTTCACCTCTCACTAATGTGTTAGGTCTGGTTTCATTCCGAGATGGGCCTTTAGCCATTGAAACTACAGTCGCTCGTGGGCATTGGCATGTTTTAGCTACATTATCGGCAATTATTTTACTTCTCCTTGTTATTGATGTGCTAGACATCCAGGGTATGTGGCGTAAGGTGATGGCTTGGCTATTATTTGCTGGAAGTATTATCGCATTTGGATTTGCTACAATCTTTTTGTATTTCCCTCATTTCGACCAAAGTTGGGCAGCTAATCTGACTAAGTATGTAGATGTGCAGGAATTCTGGAATGAAACTGCTTTTTGGCTTCCATTGGTAATAGACCTTGGAATAATGCTCTTTGTTGTTGCAATTGCAATATTTTGTTTCCACCAGCTCATCGAAATTCTAAAAGGAAGAAAAGATGAGTTAGATTTTCCAGAATAAAAAAGATTATCACATCTTTATCGTGGACAGGCCAGAGAATATGAATGATGCGAAAATTTCACAACACCAACAGGAATATGAAGAAGTGACGTCCTTTTCATATCCCCCTCTTTCTTTTTCTACCTATAGTGAACTGATTAAAAGCAAACAAACCTTTCTTCTTCTCTATACTGCAGTTTTCGCCTATTTGATCAGCACATGGGGTAAAGAGATCTTCCTGTTTCATTTGATTTGGTTCACTATAGGTCTCTTCTTTGCAGTTACAGGGTCTACTCTCCTGAATATGTATGTTGATCGCGATATTGATGCCCTTATGGAGCGAACAAAAGATCGGCCATTGCCTAGTCGAAGAATTCCTCCATCAACGGTGCTAAAGCACGGAACTCTCTTCACAGTAGCAGGTACTTTGGCTATAGGTATTTTCATCAATCTAATTACTATGGTTGTGGTTTTTTTAGGCTTTTTCTTTGACGTAGTTGTTTATTCATTATGGTTAAAACGCCGTACTAGATTATCTATCATTTTTGGAGGAATTGCTGGAGGCCTACCAGCTTTAGCAGGACGGACTGCAGTTCTAGGATATGTTGATCTAGCTGGAATTTTGATGGGGGGGTTTGTCCTCTGTTGGATCCCCTTACATATTCT
>JBHLPG010000393.1:0-3508 GCA_048939725.1 Promethearchaeota archaeon
AATGATGAGGATCGATAATCTTTCCAAGTAAGTGCACAAATGACCATGCCAGAAGAATATTCCAATCAGCATTAGATGGAAAATTATTATTGAGATATTCAACAAATTTTTCTGAAATGTCAGGAGAGAGAGCTAGTTGATTAATTAAGTCTCTTAGTAGAATTAAACAACGAATTTTACTAATAATCACTTCGTACAGCTGTGAATCATTGAATTCTCCCGAAGAGTACTTAACTACCTCCTTTAAGAGAGGAATTATTTTTGGTTGTATTTTGTTAAGGGTTTTGTTAAATCTCTTAGAGTCATTCACGTCTAATGATTCACTAATCGCTTTAAAAATTGGTCTATTCACCAACTCTTTGAAGACTTCATAAAGAGAGTGATAAATCAGTTCTTGAAGGGTCACTTCAATATTGTCAACACCCTTTCCCGCTAGAAAATCATGAAGAAGTGCATATCGTTGAGATTCAACATCCTGAACTTCACGAAAGTCTAGGAATACGGTTGAATGGTATGCACCTAACTCCAAATAGAGTCCTTTTTCATGAATCTCTTTACTACTACGAATATATTCTAATCCCCTGTTATAATCCCGAAATATACAATAATAACTTCCATCGTTGTGCAGAGACAGCCCCTCCCCCAAAGTTCTCTGAATTAATTGTGATTCATCCCCATCCTTAGTTGTAAATGCAGCAGAGATTTTTATCCAACCACTAGTGTCCGTAAATCTGTTATGGTAGACAATTAAAGCTTTTTCTTCTCCCACCATGTTTGAATACGCAAAAACGTCTTCATTTACTGTCCCTCCTGATGTAAAGAAATCAAATAGAAGGAAATTTTTCACGTCTGAGAATAGATATCTCCTCTTTAATAGGGGAAAAATAATTTTCTCGTGATATTGCACAAACCCCTCATCAATAATTTCGTCCCAATAAGCACGACGGTACTCCATTCCATATTTTTCCTCAAATCCCTCTATTTGTCCATGTCCAAACATACTTAAACCAGGCATGGTAGCAAGTAATATGCATATTCCAAAGTATTTATCCCCTTTTCCAAATTGGTCAACTGCAGTCTTCTCATCAGGATTATTCATGAAATTAACAAAGCGCTTAAGGATCTCAGGGTCATATTCTAGAGTATTCTTAATTACAGATCGATATTTCGCGTTATCTTCATCTCTAAGCATATTCATGAACGCTGAATTGTAAACCCGATGCATACCTAAGGTTCTGACGAAAAATCCTTCTAAAAGCCAAAATGCTTCGGCAAGTAAAAGCGTATCTGGAGCTTCTTGGTTTATCCGATCAACTACATCACGCCAAAATTCTCTTGGCATCGCTTTATCGAAATTTTGTTTACTAATTCCATGCTCAGCGCGTGAAGGGATATCTCCACCACTGCCAGGGGCTGGAAACCATAGTCTATGATAATGTTTCTTTGTTAGGGTCATTGCTGCATCAAATCGAATAATAGGGAACATTCGAGCAACATGGAGAATTGTTTGAATGACTGCTTCACGTACCTCAGGTTTAAGAAAGTTTAATTGGGCAGTATCATTCCATGGCATTGAGGTCCCATCATTTCCATGGTAGATATAACGAACATTGTTTGTTTCATGATCTATCCATTTGAATGTAACAGCAGCATCCGATCGAGAAAAGTAATGATCCTCTACATAAATTCCAATTCGAGGATTTTTTGAAATACTTTCTCCACTATATGAATAAACTGGAAATGGACTATATGGAAGAGAAATGAACCAATCAGGATGTTCCATCATCCATTTGGAATCAATTCCAGTATGATTTGGAACCATGTCTGAGGCTAGACGTATACCATATTTTTGAGCTCTTGTTTTTAGATTCTCATAGGCCTCATATCCTCCCAAATCCAAAGCAACAACATAATCATATAAAGAATAGGCGGAAGCTTCCGCTTCTAGATTGCCACACCATCTTTTAATGGTTTTAGATGCAGAACTTCTCTCCCAAACGCCAATAAGCCATATTGAATTAAAACCCCAACTTGCAAGTTTACTCAATTCTTCATCAGGAATATGATCAAGTCTGTATAGATGTCGTTGATATTTTTTTGAGAGTTGACTTAACCACACATAGATATTCTTAGCTATCATTACTACATTTGGCATCCAATCTTTATCAGGGGTATAATTTTCTTCTAAATAGTCATATTCGTAGACTTGAGCTTCTCCTGCCCCTAATCCTCTCATTTTTTCTTCTTCTTTGAAAAAGTCAAGTGCTAATAATATTTTATACCGAAATGGAGAGGCTAGATCTCCCCATTTCTCATTAATATATTCTAATTGGCCTTTAATAGAATGAGGCTCTTTTAATGCCAGAGACCTTAACATTTCTAAGAAATTTTGATTTTCAGGGCCAAAAGGAGGTTGAATTTCAAAGAATTCTTCGATTTTATTGATTATCTGGAAGTATTTCGTTTTCTTTCCTAAGTCAGAGTCATTAAATAATTCTAAATTGCTCGAAAAGGCAGGATTAGCATTAGATAACCATAGATTAATCATACAGGATATTGTAAGATATTCATTAGGATTGTTGTCTGTTTCTGTATCTAAGTAGGTCTCAACATCAATTTCACCATTATAGATTGAAGGTGGAGGAAATTCTTCAAGCATAATCTTGAGAGTTTCATTTAATTCTTCTACTCCAATTTCCTCCCGCAACCATTTTGGAATAGCTTCTGTTAGATCTATATTATTATTTTCTTGATATAGGTCAAAGAGGTAGTGGAAAATTTCATTTTCCAGAGCGATCCCATTAATTTCGCTTCCTCTTGCTGCCATTTCTGGAAAGTTAATCAAATCACGTTTCTGATTGATTTTTTGGACAAAAGTCCGAACATTATGTAAGCTAGGAAAAATTACATCCCCTGTTGAGCTGAAGAATGAGTCCTCAAATTGGTACATGTCCCTAGCTTTTCGATAAACTCTCATATGAATGCCCTTTCTCAGATCAACTTTTAACAGAAAAAATCTTCTGATAATAGAAAAATAGAATGTTATAAATATAGATAACCAATATTAGCGAAAACTGTCGTATCGTGTGTGAGGATGTCTTCTCTAAAGATAAAAGATCTGGGAGTAATCTACACCCCTAGAGAGATTACGTCATATCTTAGTCAAAATACTATAATCCCTTATGTTATCGACCTAGTAAAGGATTTCAATGGATCTCAAATCAATTATCAGAGAGATCTTGGATCATTACTAGATGGAGTACCCCAACACATACTAGAAGATTTAATGAATGAAATTAAGAATTTAAAAGTCCTCGATCCAGCTGTAGGGATGGGAGAGTTCTTATTAGAAGCATTCTTATCACTTAAACTCATCTATAATTATTTGAGTTTCAAAGGAATATGTGATTGGAACAATTACCAGATTAGGGAATGGATCATCACACAAAACCTGTATGGTGTGGATATTTCTCAAACTGCTGTTGATGCTTGCAGATCTAGACTCTCT
>JBHLPG010000394.1:0-3507 GCA_048939725.1 Promethearchaeota archaeon
GAATTTTGAGATTCCATTGATTCTTATTGGTTTTTTTACTATTGGTGCAGCTCTTTTCTTTTACTTCATTTCCCGTCCTGTAGCTCCATGGGTGAATGACGAATTTCCCACTCCTATTAACCATATACTTAATAGAAGATCAGTAAAAACTTATCTAGTTTCACGCTTTTTTATTTATCTTATGCTTGGTATTGCTTTTGCCACGATCTCCCAAATTGGCCAAATTAGATACCCCGATTTTTCTCTTAATCTTCCTGTCTTTGGATTAACACAATTTGATCAAACAAAATTATTCTGGATCATTGTATTCTTTGGTGACTTAGTTTGTGTACTTCCAATGGGGTGGTTTTCTGATCGTTTTGGTCGGAAGAATCTTATATTAATGGGTGTTTACGGTATTGTCATTGCTGCTTTGATTGTTGGTTTGAGTGAAAATCCAATAATGTTCTATTTTTCTGCGTATTTGTTAGGACTAAGTTTCTCAACATTCCATCCCTCCCTAGATAGTGCAATTTGGGCTGATATAAGTCCATTGGACTCTTTAGGACGATATTTTGCTCTCAGCTTCATTTTTCTCCTACAAGGAGTCGGATTTGGCTTGTTAATTGGGCTTTTCATACTCCCCCAGATCACTAGTGTAATCAGTTATGTTCTCATTGGAGCTGCTGTCCTTGGATTATTTCCTCTGTTTTTTGTGGCTGACTCACATAACCCTTTAGAAATATACCTTCTTCTCGTTGCTTCAAGCGGGATGTGTATGTTTAATTACGAATTTGATAGGTCAGACCAAAGTAGGATCACGCAGAAGGATCTTGCTCTCGTGGCAGGCGCTTTATCAGCTATCAGTACGTTTTTTGAAGTATTAAGTGAAGAACCAGCAGTTCTGGATCTTGTTAGGCATGGAAAGGTCTTCACTGTCCAATCTAAGGCTGGTACAGAAAAAAAAGAACTTATTGCTACAATTTTCGCTAATAAAATTGACCCAGAACTGAAAGTTAGTCTGGATTCATTCTTAGCTAGATTTTGTTTAACATTTCAAAATGAAATAGATGACTGGATAGGGCAGGCAACTGTTTTCGACCCAGCTGTAGGAATCGCAGAGGACATTTTTGGCCCTCTCATTCCATCAAAAACATCTCTAGAAAATCCAAGAAAATCCTAATACCATTAAATAATCATCCTTTAGATCCATGAACATTAAACGAATATTGGGTTCCTTTGGTTCATCATTATCTTAGTTAGAAAATAGAGTGTAAGTAAGTTAATAAAGTTTGATGGATTAATGATATTATAACATTCTTTGAAGAGAATCCTCTGACATAAAAGAATTATTATATCCAAAATATTAGATGTTATTTTACAAACAATTTGAGTAATCTCTAGAGATCTTGACGTGGTTATAATGAGAATTAAAACTATTTTGACTGTTATTATTCCTAGTATTTTCTCTTGGTTACTAGCTTCCCTTTTACTTTTGATCTACTCATTTGATATTCTAGATGAAGTAGAATCATCTTCTAATAACCCTTTCTTCGGATTAGGAATTTTAATATTAGGTTTTGTTCTGTTTTTAGTTATTTTCATGCTTTATTTTACTGGCACGTTGCTAGATAAACATCCTGAGTATCTTAGAGTCTCCACCTTAATCGGAATGGTAGGAAGTTCGATTTCTGTAATTGTTTCTGTATTATTTATAGAGGTAAGTTTCTTATTACTATCCGGTTTAATAAGTTTGGCTTTCTTCTTTGGTATACTCCTTACAAGTAGTGGAACTCTGTTCGCAGGATTAACAGATATGTGGGATCGTGGTAAAACATATTCTTATAGTATTTTTGCCTTTATTATTGTAACCTTGGCAAGTATTCTTCTTGGAGGAGGGTATTCTCATCAATTCCAAAGTGGTTTATTGAGTCACAGCTTTGTAAGTGTTCTAATCAGTGTAGGAATTTTAGGGCTGTTTTTGGCTGTTATTTTCTTTTTCCTGACCCGAGATCTAGACACTCCTTGGGAGAATGACAAATGGCCAACGAAATTCGGAAAAATTATCAGTAGAAGGTCAGTTCGAGCATATTTGCTTTCACATATTTTGTTGTATACAATGCTTGGAATTTCAATAGCTAGTTTTTCCCAGATAGGAGAATTGTTGAATATATCATGGATTATTGGTGAGTTTGATTTACCAGTAGACAAAACCTTTTGGTTCGTTGTTTTAGTTGGTGATCTCTTAGTTATTTTACCTGCTGGATACTATGCAGATCGATTTGGTCGTAAAAACATGATTGTAGCAGCAATTTATGGTTTGGTTTTTGCCTCCTTAATATTTGGATTGGAACAGACTCCGACAAGCTTTCTTATATCGGCTTTAATTATTGGTTTTTCCTTTGCATTACTTCATCCTACATTAGATTCTTCTTTATGGGCCGATTTATCCCCACGAGATGGCCTTGGAAGATATTATGCAGTTGGATTTATTTCACTTGCATTAGGGCTTGGGCTTGGATCAGCGTTTGGTCATTGGTTTTTAAAACCCCTTGTAACTGATCTTACTACTATAGAATTTATTACTTATCTTATAACGATTCTAGCAATCTTGGCTGCCCTTCCACTTTTTTGGGTATCTGATAGCTATAAACCTCTTGATTTTAATTTACTTCTTGTGATTGAAGAGGGTGGTCTCCCAATTTTCGATTATACTTTTAATAAGGAACTTGATACATCAATTGAACTTACTTTGCTCTCTGGTGCCCTCAAAGCTGTGTCATCATTTATGTCTGAAACAATGAAAGATAAAGGAGACTTAAATCTGGTGAGGCATGGGAATCACTTCATTTTAACTGAAATAAAAGAAGGATTGTCAACAGCTATTTTCAGTAACAAACAGGATCCAGAATTACACTCTGCTTTACGAGATTTTTTGGAGCGATTTTATGCAAGATACGCTGAAGCCTTAAAAACTTGGGGTGGGAAACGGTCTGTATTTGATGGTGCCGTAGATATTGCAGAAGAAGTATTTGGACATCTTGCACCTTCCACTAACCTTAGTGAATAAGTTACACGGATTTAAGTGATTGGATGCAAGATACTATATTATATCGCCTCAGAGTTCCCAATATCGTGGGAACATCACTTCTTGCATTAACTGGATTAGTTCTTGCCTTACGACAACCAACTAACTTTAATTTAGATGGTGCCATTCTAATTTTTCTTTCGATGGTTTTTTTTAATATATATATTTGGGTTTCAAACGATTATTACGACGCTCCTTTTGATGCTGCAGATGATTACAAAAAATCCAGAAATGTATTCTGTAGCGATCCCGAAACTCGCGAATATAAGATTGGAAACTTCTTTATTTGGTTCTCATTAACTGCGGGATTAATTTGCGGTTTTTTAGCTGGCATTCTTTATTTCCTGTTTGCAGTAGCAGGCATGCTTCTTGCATTTCTATATAATAGTCCAGTTTTTCGTGCAAAGAGCAGGGTTGCATTTGATTGGATTTTTCATGTA
>JBHLPG010000090.1:0-14195 GCA_048939725.1 Promethearchaeota archaeon
ACCCTCGAAACTCATTGCAATGATTTCACGAACCTCTGAGGTTGGTGATTTAGATAATGACATTAACTTCTTGGTCAATAACGGTGAATGGCGTTGAGCAAGATGAGATGCAATTAGAGCCTTAATTTGAATATCAGGATCCTCATCAATTGTTTTGATGAGTGAATCATGAATTATATCTAAGTCGGGTTTTTTCACTAGTATAACCAATTTATGAATGCTTATGATCCCAAATTAAAAAATTTAAGTGTTAATTTAATAATCAATATTGGTTGAAGTAAACAAAAATGACTAAAACTCCATTCATTATCTTTACAGATTAACAAAGAAGGTTAAGCAGGGTGCAAAACGATTACTCCGAAATTAAAAAAAGTAATTTATTTGAAAACCTCTCACAAATTATTTTCTTTCCATCTTGGAGTGGATTGATTCAGTCCGAATCATTTCTAGGCTCCTATTTAAACCAGCCAGTATATAAAGTTTTCAAGGATAATGTTATACTTCTACCAGATCTTGTATTAACAGGACAGGAAGATAGTACAGGGGATCCCTATATTTTTCTATCTGGAGTAGGAATGTATTATGTACAATTTGGATTATCCCCAGGTGAGATTATTACAGATTATCGTGAAATAACTGGGCTTATGCTACCTTTGGAAACATATAACAAAGCCCAAGATATCTCTGGTTCAATGATTAATTCAGAAAAACTCACAATGACTGAATATATGATTTCTATTCCCTTCTCTTTACTTCTTACCAAACAGACAACACAGATGTATCTCCGAGGGGTTATAGCTCGAAATGTCTTTCACCCATACAAAGATTGTTTCAATCAATTTGTATCAGTTTGTAATGATCCTAATAGTTTATCTGAAGAAGATGGACAAAAAATTCTATCAGGAGGATTAACTAGCCAACTACCTCTTTATACAAACGAACTATTAACTGAAAAGGAAATAGAAAATTATTCCAAAATAACAGCTGGGCTTAAGACGATTCAACCTAAAGCAAAAAAAGTACTTATTGACCTTCAACTTGATGATGAATCAATGAAAAAAACAATTTTTGAGAAAATCCGTCTGATAAAAAGAGATTTCGTCGAGAAGGGTTACCCCCGACTCCTAGATTGGGTTCCTTAACTTCCTAATTCAATAATAAAATTTTGATATTATTCTTCGTTCTCTCTTGCTGTTTGTGCTAGAAAGTCATAGAGAAGCTCATTGAATTGTTCTGGATGTTCATGAGTGATTCCATGATCACACTGAAGTTCGATTATTTGTGCTTGAGGTAAGTGCTTTTTTAATACTCGATAGGTTATAGCGGGGTTTACCGTATCCTGATTGCCATGAATCATAATGATAGGGACATTTATTTGCTCAAGCTCTTGTAGATATGTGCTTGAACGCTTATACTGTCGTTTAATCGAAATGTAGGTTTTTATTTTCTGCACTCTTTTAACTATTGCCCATAGAAACGAAATACCTAAGCTTCTATTCTTTCCACTACGTTTCTCTTTGGCTAAGAAATTCCAAGAACGAGTTATTTTACCTAGGAAAGGTCTGGGACTTACCAGAACAATCCCTTGGACATCTTCTGGAAATCTAATTGCGTACATTAAAGCTAAGGTACCTCCTATGCTATAGCCTACAAAAATTGGTTTATTTTGAAGTTTAAGGGTATTGGTTATGAGCTCTCGTAAGTCAAAGATATGATCAGTAGTTTGGTGTTTCTCAACTCTTTTCCCCTTACTAGATTTTCCATAGCCTCGGAGATCTGGGGCGATAAGTTGGAATTGAGATAATTGATTATCACTGAGTTGGGGCCCCCAATGGGTATGTGAACTTCCCAAATATCCATGAATAAATATAACAGGATAACCATCCCCGCTATGGTTATAATATAGTTTATATCCATCACGAGTATAATAGGGCATCTTTTTCAGTGCTCCAGAGCTAATATCATTGAAATACAGGAAATATTCGAAGGAAGCATCTTGATAATTTGTTATTACTTTATAAGTCAAGAAGGTTAGATCTTCCAGAATAATTGGAAATAACGGTCAGAAGGCAATTTATGCCTATTGATTAATAAAAGTTCGAATGCTTACTGAAGTAACAATTGAATTGATACATTATGCGAATTCATAAGCTAAGTCTTCAAAACTTTCGTAGTATTCCACATTTAAAATTGGAAAATCTTCATAATTTGAATTGTTTTATCGGTGCGCATAATTCGGGGAAAACTAATGTTTTAGATGGGATTTCTGTTTTTTGGGATCCTTTTCTCAGAGCAAGAGTTCAACAAAACCAATTGAAGAAAGAAAGTCTAGGCCAGATTGTACATCAAGCACCAATCCTTTCATATATTAGTGATTCAAATACCATTCTGGGTAGTTTCGAATTAGAGGTTAAAAAGAGTCTTAAATCATGGCAAAATAATAGTTATCTTCATGAAATCTTCACGAAAACGGCTTTAATTCACACTCAAAATCGATCCTATGATTTTTTCAACGAATTTCTTGAAGAATTAAAGGAAATGGCAAACCTTTCAAATATTTCAGCTTTCAAGTTTATTATGACCCTCTCACAAGAGCAGCTGTTGTTTACAGTGCAAGATTGCCTTTTAAAGCTAAGTAATGATGAATTACTCCCTTTTAAAACAGATACCCTCTCAATAATCCAACAGGCAATTGGAACTGCATTTATCCGCCGTTTCGATGAAAAAACAGAAGTTGAGTTCTTAAATGAAAATATAATCCGAATAATAAAAAATAAAGATTACAAAGCAATCACTTCTCTTGAGACTTTTTTGAAAGATGTCATTGGCCAAGAATTTATATTTGAACTAGGGCAGGATCAGACGGTTGAAGTCACAGTTGAACAAGCATTCACTAGTCCACTTTGGAGAATGTCAACAGGTACTATAAGGATCATTTCATTAGCCTATCTTTTAACAGCCAGCCCAACAAATCAGATAACCATAATTGATGATCCAGGATTGTATCTACACCCAAAGAGCGAACGCAAATTAGCCCAGAAGCTTGAGAAATTCTCCACTGACCATCAAATCTTTTTCTCAACTCATTCAACACGACTTCTTATTGGCCATGCATACCTAGTGGAGCTTCGCAAAGGATGGACGAGAGTTCTACCAATTCGTGGTGAGAAATCGATGAAAAAAGTTGTTAATCTACTAGGTATACGACCCTCGGATTCCTTAGGTGCTGATGTTGTGGTATTTGTTGAAGGAAAGACAGATATGAAAGTTTTTAGGGTTTTTGAGGATCTCTTAAAAGGTGATCGAATGTCTTCCAATCGAGTTTCTTATATAGGAGTTGGAGGGTGGACAAATATGAATTTTATCCTCTCTATTGAATTGTTAAAAAGTAAATTCGTTCGAAGTCGGGCGATAGCTATTACTGATGGAGATATTGTTGATTCTGAAACTTATCTAAAAATTAAAAAGAACTGGATCTCAATTTTTCCCGAGAATACATTCGTCTCATTAAAGGAAGAATGCATTGAATCATTATTCCTTAATAACCCAGTTGTGTTTCAACGCGTATTCCCAAGAATTAATGAATTTTTCTCTTTTAGTGAAGTACAAGAATTTATTAAGAGAAATAGGGAAAGAGGTATCTCAGATAAAATAATAACACGACATATTACCGAGAGGTACTTGAGTGGTAAGAAGTATAACTCCTCTGTAGCTGAACGCCTTGCGAGAGGTTTTAGAACAAACGAAATCCCTGAATACTTAACAAAATTCTTCAAAGAATTAATCTTGAACTAGGAAGCTGATAAGAAAAGATTCAAATCGACAAAGTACTTAAGTAAAAAGTAGTTTTCAAGGTTAGAATAACCTGACTAGTAGGGAACCCAATGGGGAAGATATTACTTTTTGGATTACCAAAATCTGGGAAAAGTTCAATTTTACGAGAATCCTATCAGACAATAACCAGTGCAGAAGATAACCTACATAAAAAAAAGATCCTTAAAGTCAAATCTCTTGAAAAACTCCTTCAGATCGAATTCTATGAAAAAAATACATTTGAGACTCTCTCTAAGGAAGAGATTAAAAGTATCTTTTATAATGTCCAAGTTGTTTTATGGGTACTCGATGTTGCTGATCAGCGAACCATATCCACCTCTCTTTTTCATTGGAAAAAAGTATTGGAATATCTCAAAGAGAACTCCCCATTCGCTTCAAAGTTTGTTTGCTTTCATAAGACTGATTTACTTACTGTAGAAGACAAAGAAACTCTCTTTAGTACGTTGAGGAGTAGCTTTCAGGCAGATCTTAAGGAACAAGTGAATTTTTATTATACATCATTAGAAAATGATTCCATTTTAGAAATGATGGCTCAGATTATGACACAAATTCACGAGTCATCTTTTGAAATAAAGCAAGCCTCTAATAAAATAAATGAATTTTTGCATACCAATGAGGATTTTTTTGGTGTTACAGTTCTCTCATCAGACGGATTACCCATCATCGAAATAGGTGAAATGATAGAGTATGTTATCCTACCAGCAAATTTATGGTTAGGTACTAATGAACGATTGAAAGAAGCTTTTGGAACACACACCCTTACCTGCACAATTCATCTTGATGATCAGATTTTACTATTCTTTGACATCGGTTCTGAACTTCTAATGACTTCAATAGCTAAAAAAGAAGCTCCTCTGCAATTTTCTTTTATTAGAAGTGAAATGTTATCACAATCTCTACGTGAAATACTTGACGTTTCCTGATTTGAATGAATTAATTTGTGTTATTTTGTAATTGTATTAAAATTGTCAGAATCATTTATTAAACCACAATACTCATCAGAAACCACCAGCAGTAAGCAAATTAAACTGAATATATATCTCAACAGGATCTTGAATTAACTACCTAGTTTCCAAAATATAAATACAATGGTCAGATATGACAGTAATTTTGTCTAAGATATTCTTTATGAAATTTAAACCGTTATTCAAGAAGGTATAATCTGTGAAATCATTTATAATTAACCATTTCATGCCATCATTCTTGGTTAGGCTTTTTGCGAAACCTTACGTTGCTGGGGATAGTCTAGAGAAGTGTATCGAAACAGTTCGACATCTTTGGACGCAAAAAGGGATATCCTCTACAATTGATTTACTAGGGGAAGAAATTAAAACACACGAAGAGGTTGAAGAAATCACCAAAATATACCTAGATGTCATAGATGCGATCAAAAATGAGGATTTTGCATCTTTCGCTACTGTTAGCATTAAACCTACATCATTAGGAGTTGACATCTCAGAAGAATACTGTTTGGACTGTATCAGACGTATTTTAGCGGCAGCGTCGGAAGCGAATATAGGTGTTACTCTTGACATGGAATCATCAGATTATACTGATGTAACATTGGAAATCTATCACAAGCTCAAACCTGAATTTCCAAACTTCGGAACAGTCCTTCAGACACGATTATTTCGAACAGAGAATGATATTATGGAATTGAATGGATTGAATGCGAAAATCAGGCTGTGCATTGGGATATATCTTGAAAACAAGAGTATTGCGTTTACGAAGAAAAGCGATATGAAAACTAAACTGGTAGATTACACCAAGCTCCTACTAGATCACGATCATTATGTTAAGGTGGCTACTCATGATGAAAAAACAATCAATCAATGTCTAGAAATAATTGAAAATCGTGGAGGAAGTCAAAATGCAGAATTCCAGATGCTTCTAGGTGTTCCACGAGAAAAAATTCAACAAACTCTTCTAGAAAAAGGCTATATTTTGCGATGTTATGTTCCGTTTGCCACAGAATGGAAATATGCGACCAACTATCTAAAAAGAAGGTTGAATGAAAATCCTCATATGGCAATTTATACTCTAAGAAATTTATTTGACCGTATGCTGCAACCCTTAAGGCGAAAAAGGAAGAACTAATACAGAGGTTTTGAAACATGAGTCCAACTGTAGCATCAGAAAATGCACTTAAGATTTTGAGAATCTTTCCTGAAGAATTTAAGTGGTACTTAATACCACTTTTCGCCATTGTAGTCTATATGTATGCGGTTGAAATCGAAAAGAAAAATTGGAGTCGGATTCTTGCAGGTCTTGCCTTTTTTGGTATGGATCTGTTTAATGAAACATGGAACGCGTTGATTCTATACTTTACCGATCATTCTGCTTTTTGGACATGTGCAGGAGAAACCGGATTTCTTATTTTTGTTGGATTGAATATAGAAATTTCTTTGATGTTTGCTATGGCAGGTATAGCCTTTACTAAAATGCTTCCTGAAGACAAAAATATGAAATTTGATCTGAATAGGATTAAAATCCCACTAAAAATTCCAAATCGCTGGGGATTTGCAATTGGTAATTCCGTATTTTGTGTTTTTGTTGAAGTCATCCTAAATCAGGCTGGAGCATTAATCTGGGAATATCCATTTTGGAATGCAACCCTTATTGGTGTCATTCCTATTATAATTTTCGGTTATCTACACTTTATGATTGTCTCCTTCTGGGTATACGATATGGAAGAGATTAAAAATAAAATAATAGTGGTTGCATTCATCCTAATCTTTGACTTCTTTGCTATTGGACTTTTTGCTGTTGTATTGGGTTGGATCTAATTATTCTTAAAAATTAGGATCTGGCGAGTTCTTTATTTAAATAAGTAGTTCTAATTCATAGGAAAGGTGAATACTCTAATGAATGAAATAATAGAGAATCCTAGGAGATCGAGATCATACTACTAATGTAGAACATGCTGTTCAAATGTATCGAATGATTCCAAATTCACAACTAGCAATTTTTCCACATGCTACTCATTCTCTCCCCTCTGAGGCTGTTGAAATGTTTTGTGATGTAATCTTAAATTTTTGGAATCAGATTAGGCAATAATGCTGTTTTATTAGTCTGAATCTAATTAATCACCTTGAATATATAGAGAAAATTATAATAGGAGTCTTCTTTTAATTTAGATAAGAATTAGCATTTAACAATAAGAATTCATGATAAGAAGTCTTTCCTGATTGTAGGCGATTAATGTGAAAACTAAACAAGACTACAAAGAGATGCGGCAATTCCTTGAAGAAATTATGGCTTTTGCGAATAAAACTGGTATTGCTTTTATTACTGGAAATATTTACGGAGGCTTAGCGGGATTTTGGGACTATGGACCTATTGGAGTGGAAATCAAGAATCGAATCAAGGATGCGTGGTGGACTGATTTTGTGCGTAATCGTGATGACATTGTAGGTTATGAAGGAGCCATAATTACCCATCCGAAAGTTTGGGAGGCTTCAGGCCACTTGACAAGTTTTAATGATCCATTAATCTTCTGTCAGGGTAAATGCAAGAGAAAACACAGGTTAGATCACTTAGTAGAAGACTCTCTCAATATACGTACAGAAGATTTAAGCATTGATGAAATGGGTAAGCTAATCAAAGAAAAAGAAGTTAAGTGTCCTGATTGTGAAGGAAATCTTGGAGAACCAGTATCATTTAACCTAATGTTTCAAACTAATGTCGGCCCGGTAGAGGATACTTCTTCTATAGCTTATTTACGACCAGAAAACGCCCAATTGATTTTCTCAGGATTTAAGAATGTGATCGATTCCACTCGTGTGAAAATGCCATTTGGAATAGCACACTCGGGAATAGTTTTCAGAAATGAGATCTCTCCTCGCAATTTTCTTTTCAGAGTGAGGGAATATGAACTAATGGAATTTGAATACTTCACAAATCCTGAAAAAACAAATGAATGTCCAGATTTTGATGAGATCGCTGGATATGAAATTAACATTATCTCACAGCTCGAACAAAACGAGAATTTTGAAAGTGAATATCGAACATTATCTGTGGGCGAAGCTTGGGAAAAGAGAATATTCAAGAATAAATGGCAGGCATACTGGCTCACAACCTTCATCTATTGGTTTATTGAGACATTAGGAATTCGTAAAGAACGATTACGACTACGTCAACACATGGAAACGGAATTAAGTCATTATGCCCTAGATACCTGGGATTTAGAATATAAATACCCATTTGGTTGGAAGGAACTTATGGGATGTGCGAATAGAACCCAATTTGACTTAACACAGCATCAAAAATTTTCCAAATTAAAGATGCAATTCATGGAACAAACTGAAAATGGAGTGATTCGTTATGTTCCATATGTGGTAGCCGAGCCCTCTGTTGGTTTAGGAAGAATCTTACTTACAGTGATAGCGGAGGGTTATACAGAGGAAGTTGTTAAAGGGCGAAAACGAATTGTTTTGAAAATTCATCCCCGAATAGCTCCCTATGATGTGTCGGTATTTCCTCTACAGAAAGATGAGAAAATCTTTACTAAAGCTCGTGAAATCTTTCAAAATCTACGTAAAGAAGGATTTACTGCCATCTATGATGATAGCGGTTCGATAGGGAAACGTTACAGAAGACATGATGAGATTGGTACCCCCTTCTGCATCACAATCGATTATGAAACATTAGATGATAATCAGGTTACAATTAGGAATAGAGATACAATGGAGCAAACGAGAATTCCAATTTCAAACCTCCCTGGAGAATTACGGTATCAAAAAGAGAATTATCAAATAAAATGACATCCTCTTGGGTTGAAAACATGGTCTCTCTGGATAAGGTACAATCCTCATTTTTTGAGGCTACTATTGACAATTTAGATGAGGCTAATTTGATTGCACTCGGAATACCTTGGGACGCTTCATCTTCTTATAGAAAAGGTTCAGCTGCAGCTCCTAATATCATACGCCAGGCAACTTCAGGAAAGTTATACAACCCATATACCGAAAATAATGTCAATCTCAAAGACAAATGGTTAATATTTGATGCTGGAGACATTGAAATCTCCTCAAATGATGCAATGTCCTCGCGAAAGGAAGTTTTATCAGCACTGACCCGAATATATGACTCCAAGAAAAACCAAAGATTTCTATTTCTCGGAGGGGATCATCTAATAACTTATTTCACCTTTTATTCTCTCTCTGAAATAGGCTTCTTTCAGGGCAGTCAAAGTGGAATTATTTACCTAGATGCTCATCCAGATTTATACTATCAGTATAAAGGGAATTTATATTCTCATGCATGTGTCTTACGCCGAATTTTAGATCAAACTAAAATTGATCCCAAAAATATTATTCAGATTGGTATTCGTGCTAATACTAAGGAACAAAGAGAATTTGCTATTAATTCAAAGGTAAAGACAATTACAGCGAACGAATTTCTACTTGAAAATCCCGAGTCAATAGCCACTATGATAAAAGAGAAATTAACAGGGAAAGTTGACCGCGTCTATCTGACTATTGACCTAGATATTCTTGATCCTGCATATGCACCTGGTTTAGGGAATCCCGAACCAGGGGGTTTAACTACTCGGGAACTGATTAGATTCATCCAAACATTATCAGATATTCCTATCGTGGCATTTGATGTGGTTGAACTCTCCCCTAGATATGATCAGGCAAACATAACCGCTTTTGCTGCGGCAAAAATAATAAAAGAAACCCTAGGAATATTGAACTAGTAGATCTACCTGATTTAAGGGGGTCAGAAATAGGCTATCCTATTCTTAGCAGAAAAGACTCCACTTTTTCGGATAATAACAGTTAAAAATACTACTTAACTATTGTAAATCAGACTCATTTTCCTATTTCATAGTAAATGAATAATGGTGGTTCTTTTTTGAAAGTATATCTTGACAACAATGCTTCGTCACGCGTTGATCCGACTGTCATAGAGGCCATGACACCTTATTTTACAGACATAATAAGTCCTCCCAGTTCTGATTATGGTCATTCTTTCGGAGTTGAAGCAAAACAGGCTTTGGATTCAGCACGGGGGATAATTGCCACCAAAATCAATGTTGATCCATCAGAGGTCATTTTTACCTCTGGTCAAGCTGAATCAAACAACTTCGCCATTAAAGGAATTGCCCTTGCTAACATTAACAAGGAATCAAAAACTCTTGTAGCTTCGAGTGTGTCTCATTCAACAATATTGGATAGCTTATCATCCCTAAAAAGGTTAGGATTTAATGTCGAACTAATTAATGTGGACTCAGAAGGATTTGTTGATCGTAATCACTTACGACAGCTTTTGGGTAGTTCAGATAATCCCCCTCTATTAGTTTCAATCCCGCATGGGAATGTTGAAATCGGTACTGCGGAAGATATTGATGAAATTGCATCCATTTGCCATGAATATGATGTTCCGATTCATATTGAAGCAACATATAGTTTCTGCAAGGTTCCATTAGATGCTTCAGTAGTGGACATGGCAACGATTACCAGCCATTTAATACATGGTCCAAAGGGAGTCGGAGCTCTTTACATTAAGAAAGGCCTTAAAATTCAACGGTTAATCGACGGAGGATTGCAGGAGAATCGGAAGAGGGGGGGTACCGAAAATCTTCCAGGAATTGTAGGATTCGCAAAAGCAGTGGAGATCTATTCCTCAGAAATTAATGAAAAGGTCAGAAGATTACGTGATTTTCTGTGGCAAATTTTTGAGGAAAAAATCAGTGAATTTAAAATCACAGGACCTATTAATAAAGACAAACGATTACCCAATCATTTCTCAGTTGTAATAAACTATGTAGAGGGAGAATCTATTCTATTACATTTAGATATGTTAGACTTTATGATTGCAACAGGATCAGCATGTTCATCAAAACAACTAAAGGCAAGTCACGTCCTTTCAGCTATAGGATTGCCAACAGAGATTAGTCATGGGAGTGTTAGAATAGGATTGAGTAAGTACAACACTGAAGAAGAAGTTAAACAATTTGTTGAACACTTAGCTGGTATTGTTGAAAGATTAAGGGCATTTAGCCCTATGAATGCTGATTTTATGAGGGAATGGCAAGAAATGAAAGATCAGGGAATGGTAGACGAAGAAAACCATCATCATGATTTTGATATGGAGGATGATTAAAATGGCTCACCTATACTCTGAAGAAGTAATGAAACTATTTACAAACCCTAAAAACATGGGAGAAATTGAAAATCCCAGTGGACTTGGTAAAGTAGGAAACCCTGTATGTGGAGACGTAATGTGGGTTTACATCAAGGTCAATGACGAAGATCTGATTGAAGACATCAAAGTAAAAACTTTTGGTTGTGTGGCAGCTATTGCTACAAGCTCAAAAACAACTGAACTGGCAAAAAATAAAACGATCAAAGAAGCATTTCACATAACCAAAAAGCAAGTTGCAAACGATTTAGGAGGTCTTCCTAAACAAAAAATGCACTGTTCAAATTTAGCTGTTGACGGCCTCCGCAAGGCAATATATAATTACCTAGAGAAGAATGGACGATCAAGAGAAGAACTAGAGGAGTAACAATTATATGCATAATGGAGATGCTAACATCCTTGTAGACATTACTGGCCTCACTTGCCCCATCCCTTTGATTAAGGCAAGAAAAGCTATCAAAAATGCATCTAAAGGCCAGATAATAAAGTTCGTTGGAACAGACAAAGAAGAAATTTCCCGAAAGGAGATTCTCATTGCAGTCTCCAATCTCAACCAACCGTTACTTGAAGATCTTTACGATAACGATCGAGAATGGCATATTCTGATCAAGAAGAATTAGAAAAAAGAAAAAGAGGAAGGAGAGAGGTCTTCTTTATTATACAAACGGAATGATTAGTATAAAGAAAGTTGCAGGGAGAAGGAAATCCAAAATAATTAATGTAACTATTGTAGAAGCTGGAATAAGCAAGTTGTCAACATCAGAGGGGGAGATCGCTTCCACAAGCATAGCAACCAAGCTACAAATAATAATTGCAATAAGTATCATGTCTATCCCAACTTTAGGATCAGCAAGGACCCCACCTAACATCCCTAACAGGATATAGAAGAACAAACAACCAGCTACACTGAAGAGAAAGACGCCAATTGAACCTTCGATAGTTTTTTCCCGACCTAACGTTTTATATTTCCGAGAACCCCATCTTTTTCCTATATATGGTGCGATACCATCTCCCCATCCTACTATAGCCATTGTAAAAGCACCAGCATAGGTTCCAAAAAGGAATACACCAACAACCATCATAATTATTGTGAAATAAAGGGGTCCTTTAAGCAATTCTCTTGGATCCCCTGTTCGTGTCATGGTCTTAACGTCCTTATCATCAGGGGAACCTCTTGTTCCTTTCATTAGGAAAGTTAGGAAGAATAGAAGTGGTACAATGATATTGAACAGATATGAGAATTTATCTGAAGTGTCAATGAACAACCAAATCCAGATAAAAGAACCAGCTGCAATATGGATCACTTTTCGTGACAGATCTGAGGATAAAGTCCCACTGTTCACTAATCTTTCCATAAGCATAATAATTCCTTGGATATAAATCATGGCAACGATTGCTCCAAGGATAAAATTCCATACAATCGGCAAATCAGGTAAAAGAGTAATATAACCCATTTAATAATTCTCCTATGTAAGATTAAATAACAAAGAGTCAAATTCTGGTGAGGAGTATAAAAGAGTTTGCAGTAGAATGAACATATCTCCAAGTAGATATTTAATATTTCTTAATTCAAATGGGATATTTCATTGGACACACTCATTAACTTATTTTTTGTAGCATCTTCATTTCATCAATATATTTTCTCGCTTCAGGAACAGTTAAGTCGTACCAATCTTTATACGCATCTGCTACTGCGAACGGGTACCGATCCCGGATGTTTAAACAAATTATCTTATCAACATGTGGTTCCAAGTGATTTACTGAGCTAATGGGTGCAGTAGGTACGGCAATTATAACTTCTTCCGCTCCAAGCTTCTTCAACCATTTCGCACCAGCCAACATTGAAAAACCCGAGGCGATTCCATCATCCGTTATTATTACCTTTTTACCATAGACCTTTGGGGAAGGGGGGAGTTGAAAATTACGTCTGCGCTTTTCTACCTCATACCTTGCTCTTTCTATCTGTATTTCTAATTGGTAATTTGTCACAGATATTCGACTGACAAGTTGTTCATTCAGAAAAATTTGGCCATCAGGAGTAATTGCTCCCATGCCCGCCTCCGTACTACCTGGAATCTGTATTTTGCGTACTATTAAGAGGTCAAAAGGTATTTGTGGAGAAACTAATGGAAATTCAAGTAATCCTAATCCAACTGGAACTCCACCATTAGGAATAATATAAAGAATGTCGAAATCCTCTAGAGCGACGAAAGGCCCAAGGAAAAATCCCGCCCGTCTTCTAGAATCGAAAATGTAATACTTATTTCGCAGGTTCTTATCCTCAATAATCATTTCAGTCATTCCACTAGCATTATCCTCTCTTGAGGACGCCCCTTACCTTTAGACACCCTTTTAACACGAATCTGATTGGTTTCCTCCAACCTAGAGAGTGAGGAGTTCAAGTTTTTCCCACTGACTTGAAGTAGCTCGGCCAACTCCTGTTTTGAAAGAACACCATTTTCAGAAAGCAAAGCTACTATTCTCTTCGAAATGGATTTATTCGCTCGTTGTTCTTTGAGAAGTTCACGAGCATCATGAAAAGCACGCTTTCGAATTTGGTTCTTGATATTTTCGACCACATTGAAGTCCAAAAATGAGCTGAGAATCCATTCACTACCCCGTGGATCGTATTCAATGGATATGAATCTTTTCCGATCAAGGAGGATATTTCCTGAATTATAGATTTGGTTGTCAACGCTGACGTAATGTTGTGCCGAGGAGTCTACGGTATACACCTTGATATTCTCCTCTAAATTGAGAAGAATTTCTAGGTCATTTTCATACAAATAGATACCAACCCATACATTAGTACGGGCCAAGTGGTTAAGAACATCAATGTAAGGTGATAGAATATGTTTGGGAATTAGATTAACAAGAATTTCAGATTGAGCTCTTGACAGGTGTTTGAAAAGGAAAGTAGATGCCAATTTAGTGTTGTGAAAGTAATAAAAACTAATTTGACGCTTACAGGAACCTTTGATAAATTGTTTCAGATAAGTTGTTTGAGCTTTGTCTAGTTCAGCCTGAATCGACCGAATTTCCTCATTACGTTTTTCAATCTGACTCTCAGCAAGCTGCGATAAAGTATGAGCTGGATTTTGAACGGCAAACAATTTTGGGTATTCATCTTCAAAAGTTTCAATCAAATTATACTTTTCTAGTTGCTTTAAAGCAGCATATACACCTTTGGAGGGTATATTAAGGGTTTCAGA
>JBHLPG010000395.1:0-3490 GCA_048939725.1 Promethearchaeota archaeon
TGAAAAGCAGGAAATCTAAACACTGACCATAGAATGAGAGAAATAAAAGGAATTGAATCTTTTTTACTTGAATCTAGGGTGAAGAACTGAAAATCTCTAGAATGAATTGAAATAACAGGAAAAGTAATTTTTCAAAAAAAGGGGGGAAAAAAAGAAGGGGTACCGTAAACTGTTGACTAAAGGTACCTATTTTGTAGCTGCCAACTTAATGTCGGACTCTTTTACTGTTTTTCGACCAGAGTGACGAGCAATCTCGACTGCATACTTAGCGATGTTTGTGCCATAATTGGTGAGAACTTCATTAAGGCGATCAATCGCTTCCGCTGACACGCGGTGTGCACCTGCAGTCCTAATGAGCTTTTCGACACGTGCTCGAGCAAATCCTGCCATTTCTTTACACCTTTTCTCCTAGATAACGGCTGTGAGTTCTTGTTTGACCTCACTGATATTACGGAAAATCACCTAGTATATAAACTTTGCTCTACTCTTGGCGTCGCATTCCTTCTAAGTTTCACGATTACCCGAGACTGATATGTCATAGTGAGCTTAACGAAAAGAAGCTGGGAAAAAAATATCTGAGTCCATATCATTATACATCGATTTTAAGCTTAATAAAAAATATTTTGTTAATTCTTAACTGATTTAAACTAATGCTTCATAAAGAAATCTTCTAAAGTATGGTATCATATGGTTAAAAGAACTTAATAAGAATTAAGCAAGACACCATTTAAAGAATGAGGGAATAAAGAAGAAATATAATACCTAAACAATTATCAGATTATTAAATTGCTCATTCACTTCGTATCTATTGTTATAAGTCTCTATCTAGTCATACTAACAATACTAAACAATTCTAGAGGATCAGTAAAAAGAGAGAAAATGTAAAGAGCTTATTCAAAAAAGTCGATTCATTATGACTCTACGAGAAAATCGATTTGTTTTAGGAGTTCTATTTCCCTTATTATATGAAATCGGATTAATTGGAGCCTATCTTTTCTTTATGACAAGTCAATTCGAACTCTTCCTCCTCCTTCCTACAATCCTTCTGATCTTTCCTGCTTATATATTTTACATCTATAGTCCTTACTTGATTGTGAGAATTAGTAGAGCTGCCGAGAAATATTCCGAATCTTTGAGACAAAATATAAATGCAATTTTTCTACTAAAAAAAATTGACTTGGATACAAAAACTAAGGATGAATTGCAGCAAAACATCCAGAATGAGTTACTTCCAAAATTAAGAACATTATTTCGAAGAGGATACATTGATTCCTATTTCACAAGAGATGACACCATATCTGAAGAAAAAATGTTGACATTTCGGGAAACGCTTTTCCTTTTTTCTATCTGTTATGGATTTATCAATGCATTAAATGTGATGACTATTATCTATTTGCATTTTGAATCGATAGACTTGGATTTTCTTTTTATAGACCAAATAGTCAACCCAATAAATGTAATATTTTTTGGAATCCTTTTTAGTGCTTTCGTACTGATATCTTTGATATTATTTCTGCACTCAAGAAAAAATCTAGCTACGTTAATTTGCAAGACAAGTTACAATCTCTCCTTACCTGCACTTGATCCTGATCTAAAAGTTAAAACCCGCCAAGTTGAGCTGGATTCTATTAGAAGATTCCCACTTGCAGACAAAATAGGGACAAAGTTAGCTGCGAATTGGGATCTTGTATCAAAAATCTATTTTGATTTCATTGAGACACATATTAACGAAGAATTACGAGAATATACTCGAAGAGAAGTTGCTCGAGCTTTGGTACTCGAACAATACTCTTCAATGTTAAATAATCTTGATCTTCCAATGGAGAAACGAAGAGAACTTGAAATGCAGTTCTTCCTTGGCCACTCAGTAACAGATGCCATTGAAGAACTAGGATCCTCGGAAGAAGAAGCTGAATCTCTAAAACTAGACGTTCTTTATGCAACAAAAAAATTGGAGAAATGGGAGGAATTGTCTACTGATGAGCACATCTCAACTTTTCTTTTCTTGTGGAGATCAACAGAAACCTTGTTTCGACACGTTCTTTGGAAACGAAATACCTATCCTAAGGATGACCAAACCTGGCCATCCATTGTTAACGCATTACTTCGAGAACAATTACTCACAACAAGGGAAAACAAAGATCTAAAAAGAATAAGATTACGGAGGAATGCCATGCTCCATCGGTCACAGGATAGATTTGTGAGTAAGGAAGATGTTGAGGATTTATTGAATCTTCTTCAAGCTGTTATTGACCGTTCTTAAAGGAAGAACTTTCCCTCAACTGTAATTCTTACTTCCCCACCAACGACTGCTTCCACAATCTCATCTGTTTCATAGGAACAGTGGACAATTAATTTACTTGGTCTATTGATTTCATATCCTTGCTCTAAAACGAATGGTTTTCCTCTAATGTGATTTGATATAACCTGATATTCTTCTAGATAACACCCTAAAGGCCCTGCAGCGCTTCCTGTCGCAGGGTCTTCTGGAACTCCAACTGATGGGGCAAACATTCTAACATGTACATGCGAATCAGTATAGACTGTGTTTGGTGTGAAAACTAACAGCTCCTGAGAGGGAAATCCTTTTAATGTATTGAGTAACAAGTTAATATCCAAATTTATGGCCTGAATTGCTTCTAAGGATGCAAGTGGTACAATGAAGAAAGGAAATCCTGTTGAAACATATTGCATTGGATATTCTTGTAAAATTAAATCGGGTGATATCCCCATAATTTTAGCCATGATCTTCCTATCTTGGAATTTTGTTAAAAATTCAGGTTTAGGTTGGTGCATTTTGATCAGTTTGTCTTGAAATTCTACTGCTATTGGCCCAATCCCCAGTTCTAAATAGATTTTTGTGGCTTTTGGGCCTATAATCTCCCGATTTTTCAACACAAAGGCTGTACCTAATGTAGGATGACCAGCAAAAGGAATCTCACGACCTGGTGTGAATATACGAACTTTTCGGAGGCATTTTTCGACTTCTGAGGGTAATACAAAAGTCGTCTCTGAAAAATTCATTTCTCGGGTGATACCTTGCATTTCATCCGTAGATAACTCATTTTCAGATAATTTCCAAAATGTTGCAAGTTGATTCCCTGAGAATTGAAAACGATCATCCGTAAACACACTTGTTTGGATAAAAGGGATTTCGCGCATATTAGTGACCACTTATTGGATTAACCATGACTTATTATTAAATTGATACTCATAAATAAATTGTTATTCAAAAATTATTTGGAGGTGGCAGCTCAAAAAATCCGATCGGATTAAGTTACTAAAAAACTATTTTGTCTATTAGTTATATGCCTACTCTCATGTTGTAATTTTTTCAAGGGATTATCAAATTATAGAACTTATATTAGGTTATTTAAGAGAACTGGAAATATTAGCGCTGTTAATAGACCTAAAGATATTATCATCACACTTAAAGCAGTTTTTTTTTCTGATTGACTCTCATAGATTGCTAATAATATTAGACTGAAAC
>JBHLPG010000396.1:0-3453 GCA_048939725.1 Promethearchaeota archaeon
CTTTCAATAATTTTTGCCCTTCTCATACTAAAAAAGTAGAAATGATATCTCATAGTTTGAAATTGATGTTTAAAAATAAAAAAAGAAGAATAGGAAGAGGGAGGTTCATCGAGACTAGATAATCTCTCCCTTCTGCTGAAAATATCCGAAATTAGTTAGAAAAATAAATGGAAGAGGGAAGAAGAAAAAAGTCGGAAAATGATGTCAATTAGATAAAAATGAAGCACTTTAGACGATATCTTTTGTCGGGATCCACTTTGTGGTCAAAGCAATGAAGAATGCGATAATAACTACTCCAAAAACGATTAATTCTGGAATTACTTTCTCAAAGGAAATGTCCTGAAGAAAAATTCCTGCCACATCAAAATAATAAAATGGAGTAAGGTAGAGTAACCATGACAAATCTTGATTCAGAACCCAAATCATTGGTATGAAAACTGCTATGAGAAAAACGCTAAGAAGTGCTACCAATAGGTATTTGGGACTGGGAATGGAAGCCAAAGCTACGAAGAAAACGAGGAAGAGACTGTACCCAATTCCTAGAAAGATAAACGTTAACGCTGTAGCCCCCAAATCTGTTATCATGACATCTGTATATATTCCAAGGAAAATTTGACTAGAATAAAGAATCACAAAATTAGCAAACATAATTATCCATAAATACACGAGAGCTGCGATTGTCCTTTCTAAAATGATCCAGGTACGAGTTCGAGGCATCGACCAAGTGATTTCGTCATATCCAGCATTCTTATCACGCATAATGATAGCATGGGTCATAATGAAGAGAAACGGACCGTAGTATATCCAATGGAATACCATGATTTTGTAGAGTAGAAATCCTTCGAGAGTCGGAGTCAAACTATGTCCAAAGAGAAAAGCTGCTATGATAGGAGATTCAAATACTATATCTAAATCAGAAAGGATGATTGCCATCGCTGCGTCTCCAGGATACACAATAACTACAATCGCTAGTAGTATACTCGTTACGACTAAATAAATCAGGAATAATCCAGCAGATGACTGGAGTTGATCTCGAAAAGCAGGATAGTTCCAACCTGTTCGTGAAAGAATCGACTCAATAGGAGCTCGCACAAATTTACGAATGAATGAAAATTTAGCCATTATTTTCCGTATTCCAAGGTTATTTTCTCCTTCAACCATTTCTTGATAAGCTGACCGTGTTTTAATGTGATCTATTCGATATAAGAAAAAAATTGTAAAGATTATGATAAGTACCACTAGAAAAAGGCATCTAAGGATGAATTCTTCATTCCATGTTCTATCTAAGGCGTGTTTAATAGATTCAATTTGTGTCATCAGATTGATATCTTCAACCTTAAAGTTGAAATCTTTTAACACATCGTTGATTTCTTGGTGTAGAAGATCCAAAGTAAATGAAACTATGAAGAAGATACCGCCAAAGGCATATCCAGTTCGCGTAGATGATGAAATCGCACAACCAAGACTCGTTACCATTATTACAACGAATGCAAAAAAAAGTGGAAGGATAAATGCGATTGTAAACGATGACACACCACCACCACCTGATAACAGTGATCCTACTGCTACGAGATACGCAGGTAACACGGTAAGCGGAATTAATACAATAACAAGCAATAAATTCTCCAAAAAATATCTGAATGGTGA
The DNA here is from genome assembly GCA_048939725.1 of Promethearchaeota archaeon. Classification (GTDB taxonomy): domain Archaea; phylum Asgardarchaeota; class Heimdallarchaeia; order Hodarchaeales; family Hodarchaeaceae; genus Hodarchaeum. The sequence continues at coordinate 1,648 of JBHLPG010000396.1, forward strand.
TTTTCCAGTACTGAAAATGAGTTCTTTTCCATCTCGTTCGTCCCATGGCAATATCCGAGTACCAAAAAAGATTCCCATTACAGGGTAGATGATATTGGCGAATATAGAAAACAGCAATAGAAACCAGAATAGTAGACCAGGATTGTCAACATCAGGTATCGATCCAATAAGAGCACGAACAACAGGTATTTCAAAAAAAGTTCTGAAGAATTCTGGGCCAGGGTAGATTATACTAATGACAGCCACGATTAGAACCAAGACTGTTGCTGCTAATAAAGCGATTGTCCTCAGCCTTTTCAAATCTAGCCAAAAGCGCCGAACTATGAATTGAACTGTCAACCTCGGCTCACCTACTTTTTCCCTTCGTAGAATTGCAGGAAGAACTCTTCAAGACTCGCAGGAGGATAGACGAGCTCTTCAGGATCCATAGCTAGCAGAGTTCCGATGTTGTCTTTAATCGAATCCTCCATCCGAATTAACAATCTCACGAAATTATCGTGTTTTCGAAACTCAAGAAGCCGATCCCCAAATTCAGTCAGACGGGATTCATTTGGATTTCGAAGACGTGCTTCTAAAATGCGGGGAACATCCTTATTAAGGTCTTCAATTTCCTCGACACTAATTAGAAAACCGTCATTAACTATCCCAACTCGATCACATACCCGTTGAACTTCTTCGAGATTATGAGAACTCATAAAGAGTGTTTTCCCTTCCTTCTTCGATTCTAAAAGGAGTTTAAACACTACCTGTTGGAGTAATGGATCTAATCCCGCAGTTGGTTCATCCATGATTAATACGTCAGGATCATTCATAAAACCCGCAACAACACCGACTTTCTGTTTATTCCCTTTGGATAAAGCACCGATTTTCTTCCTGAGGTGTGAATTAAGATCAAATCGATCGATGATTTCTTGTCGTCGCGGCGCTGGCTTACCACGCATGGCCTCTATGTAATTTAAGAATTCATTAACTGTGTAATATTCAGGTAACGCTAATTCACCAGGGATATAACCTATCTTCTCACGTAACCTTGGATTTCCCCGTGTAACTAATTCCCCAGAAATCTTGATTTCTCCTTTTGTAGGCAAGAGTGTGTTCATCATACAGCGTATAGTTGTCGTTTTCCCTGCTCCATTAGGACCAAGAAAACCAAATATTTCACTAGTTTGAACCTCGAGATCTAAATCCTCTATCCCGCGAGTAAGACCGTAATATTTCGTTAAACCTTTAATTTCAATCTTTATCTCTTTAGACAATTCTTTCATCAACTTCTAATAGAGAATTCAAAACCAAATAAAATTTATTAAAATCTAAATATCCATAGAATTAGATAGGACTCCTAGACCTTCCTTAACCTATATGGAGTGATCCATTTTATATTTTTTTTTGGTTTAACATTCATGTTAAAAATATAATGATCCTGAATTAGGAAAGGTTGGGATAATTCAGCAGAAATTCTATGAAGAGAAGAGCGAACACGAGATCAATCCCATTAGGACCAAATACCAAGAGATTGAAGTCCCCAATTAGAAAATAATATCCAAAGACGACAAATACCGCTAGCTTAGCGATAATCCCTAGTTTAATGATACCATGATTTGTATCGATATTCCGCCCAACCCAATAATATCCAATACCGAAAATGATTACAAATATGAAGAAGATGTGCATCCATACTAAACTAGACGGAGCATCCGTACCAAATAATACATATACATCAGGCATGAAAATCGAAGTGATAATAAATGTAATGCCAATTAGCCAATTCCAAACGGCACCAATGAGAAATAGATACTTATAATACTC
>JBHLPG010000397.1:0-3451 GCA_048939725.1 Promethearchaeota archaeon
TATCACTACTCAACGAACCTATTATCAAAATCAGACGTGTTATTTCAACCTAACCATTAATTTAGCAGGATCTTCAATTGTTGATACATCAATTAAGCCATTCCCAGAATTAAATAATGTCCTTTCTGAAGATAGCTTCGAGTTTTGGTTAATCTGGCAGAGTGAATACAATGATTTCCTAAATGCTTCGGATGGAGTACTAATCAATGGCACTCTCAATACTCATCTTGGCGTTTATCTTCACGATACTGACGCGAGTACTGGTAATCATACTTTCATTTTTTATTATAGTGGAACAGCGATTTTTACTTACAATTTAACTTTCATAATCGAAAATTATGCGAAGTTAGAGTTCCTAGTTAACTTCAATGTGTATAATAAAACGATGGTAATTGATAATGGGCTCTCTAATCCTATAAGTAACCAAACTATAGATTTCCTTCAATATGGAGAAATCTATTACTTCTATGTTTTCATTAAGGATAATTCATCAAACTTACCTCTCAATACGACAATTCTAATCCTGCCAGAGAATGTAACTTTTCTTGGTTATACTGCTGAAGGTAACCATTCTTTGATATATAATGCCTCACAAATAGGTAGTTTTCCAGATTTAAAAATTGTATTTACTCTACAGAATTATAATAGTATAACATACAGCATATCTTTTGTAGTTTCTCCACGTGAAATGATTTTAGATTCAAATCAAAGTACCAAGCAATCTATTGATTATTTGCAATATGGAGATATTTTTTATTTTCGTGTATTTATTTGCGATAGTCGAACAGGAGACCCCCTTAACATTTCTACTTTCTCTGAGTTACCCCCTAATTTCTACTTTGAAAACTTCTCAGTTACGAAGGGGCACCTCTTCTGTTATCAAGCTTTAGAAAGAGGTAATTATATATACCAAATTAACTTTACAAAACAACATTATTATAGTTATACCCATGAACTAATTTTTAATATTACTAAAGCTAATTCTGAACTTATTCCATCAATTACTTCTATAACAACCTACTATTCTTACGATGAAGATTTCTCTTTCATTTGGCAAACTATCCCCAATCCCACTATAAACACAAGTCCAACACTAAGAATAAGAAATACTAGTAATATTATAATTCAGCCTTCTTCGTCAATATGGCTAAACAACATCGTATTACAAAGTATAGATAATGGTGATTATTCATTTACAGTTATAGCTGATAGTATCGGGAGTTTTGTCATTATAATCTATCTTTACTCCAATAATTTCATTCCTGAACCAATTTTCATGGAGATAACTATTAATATAATACCAATGCCTACCTATGAACCACAAATTAGTTATCAATCAGAATTAATTGTAGGAGAATTATTGACTATCTCCTGCAATCAATGGTTATCTCTCAACAATGAAAATGTTCCAATAGATGAGTTTCAAGTAATTAATGATAGTTTATCTATAGATTATACCCCTATTGATATAACTGAGTTTTCTTTCATTATTAGAATTGATACTGAAAACTTTAGGCAGGGATCCCATAATTTAACTGTTAAGATTTTTAGTTATGGGTATGAAAACCATAGTTTAAATGTTATTATTGAGATAATTGGCCGAAACATTGAGATTTCAATTGAAGTCTTTCCAAAAGAGCTCGTCCAGGGATCAGCTTTCATAGTTAAAGCAACACTAAGATATTCTTCACTTCAAAGGTATTCGGGAGGGTTTGGTTCGAAATTATCTCTAGCTCCTCTAGAAGGAGTCCCAGTATCATTTCTGGTTAATATTAAGTATAAAAACGGAACTACAAAATCTTACTATCATAGTACTATAACGAATACATCAGGTGAAGCAGAATTTACTATACTTGGTGAATATACACTTTTCGCTGAAGGGATAGAAAGTATAATAGTTACTTCAGCTGCAACTGCTTCAGGAAAAGAGAGTACCCAATCAACACCTCCAGATTTCTTTGAAAATCATAAATTTATAAGTAAAGTTGCGGAATTTCCTGAAGAACTTATATTTCTTGGAATATTGGCATTACTTGCAATTATTGGAATATCTGCTCCTATTAGTATTTATAGAATCCGAAAAAGAGAACAAGGCCAGAAGATTGTTAAAGACACAATTAGGGTGGTGCCTACTAAACCAACCCCAAAGGTAACTCCAGCTAAAGAGATCGAGAACATCAAAATTCAACCACAAATTGAAGACAAAGCCGAAAAGGAAAGAATCGAGGTTTCAGTTAAAGAACCAAAAGAAAAAGTAGCCCCCTCTTCTTGGATAACTCTGTTTCCTCCAGCTGTTTCAGAGTGTGAAAAAGAAATTCGATATCTGTTTAATTTAGTTCTGACGAGAGAAGGACGCTGGTACGGCAGAACATCTTATAACTTCCTTCTTAAACGCAAAACTGCTGACATTTCTGTCCAAAATCTCCAAAAGGTTTACATGACCATTCCTCAGAAAACAAGTTACTTCATTAAAGAGAAAAACTCGATCTTTATCACAGAAGAAGGGAAAAGAATTGCTTCAAATATATTAAAAGATGATACCAACAATGAAATGATTACTTAGTTAACTTTTATAGTATATATTTTTCCAGATCCTGAAAATATTGAGCTTAGACCAGACTCCTGTCATATCTAAGACCATTCATTTTCAACAAAGTATAAAAAACTGTTGACTGGATTCCTAAAATCTCCATCTAGAATTTTTTCTTATTTTTAATACAATTCTTTTTAAGTCATATTGGTCTTTTTTCATTAAAAGAGATTAGGCCAATTTTATTAGTGAATAAATTTTATCAAATCTAACTAATTTAAATTTAAATTAATCCTAAGATAAACCAACAAAATAAATTCATTCTTCTATACTCAGATTGAAACAGAAATTCAATTGATAACAACTGAAATAAAAGCGGAATTGATTCAAAACGCAATTTATGGCATCTTATCTAGGTAAAATAAATCGAATTTTAATAGAAAAGGGGTGCTAAGATGACTCATTGGAAAAACACAACTAAGAAATCTTTACTTAATCTTTTAATCATCTTATCAATAATAATAACTACATTACCAACAAACGTGATAATATCTATTGCGTTATTAGAATTCAACAAAGAAGATTGTAATGATATTTCGGCCTTGAAGGATTCTGAGAAATTTTCCACGATTCCTAGGTTGACCAAAGAATCTGATGACGACCTTTCCGAAAAATATGAGCCCAATAGCGCAAATACTGATTCTTCTTCTCAATCTAATAACAAAAAGTTGTCAAACTTTTCGATTGGAACCCAAGAAGGGAAAGGAGGAGGTAATGTCGCAATACAAGATTCGTTTAACCTAACAAATGCCGAATTATTGAACACAACGAATGAAATCGGTTTAGATAAGCTCCCCACAACCCGAAACGATAGCATCTCAATTTTAACGCCATCAAACTTCGCACGTAATGATCTTCAGT
>JBHLPG010000091.1:0-14023 GCA_048939725.1 Promethearchaeota archaeon
TCATCACTGTCTTCTGTTCCTTCTCTATGCCAACCCCGACTAGTTTTTGGAAGATCCCCATCACTGTAGCCTAGATCGAAATCATCCCATCGAATAAAGGTATTCGTTCCATTACTTGTTGTCGAAACTCCTGAGTTACCGTAATACAGATATATGGTCTGACTAGATGAACTGAGATCAGCAGCTACTTCCACCCATACAGTTGCATTATCGCCTGGATGGGTTTCTGCTATCCAATAATCGAGTTCTGTTACTCCATCACTTGAGGTGAACCGAAGATCATCGAAGTCAGCTTGACACTGACCATTAAGAAAGACATCTTCACCAGAGTCTGTCCCTGATCCATAATGAACATGAAACTTTACCTGATAGTTGGTTCCTGCACCCGCGGCAGGCAGAATGGTATGATTTTTACGAAAACTCCAACCGTAAAATGAGGCTGGGAAGAAACCTGATGTTGCCAGATTTTCCTGAAGGCCCCAGGTTCCTAAAGCTGGTTCGGGGTAAACCCATTTCCTGACAAAAAAATCATCAAGAAAAAGAGTTCCAGGTTGAGTTCTTAGGTTCCTAATCCGCCATCGAGTAAATCCATTCGTAGGGGGCTCATTAAAACCACCTATATGAAGCTGATTGTCGGCATAATGATAAACGTAAAAATCAGTCAGATTTACCCTCCACTCTAACTCGAACCAATTATACTCTTGCTCATAAGGGCAAACAGGAGAAAAATCAATGTATGGCATCATACCTGGATTATATTGCCACATTTCTTCGGTCAATCTTTCAAGATACACTCCAGCTAATGTAGTTGTTTCATTTGCAAAATACTGGTAAATGGATCGGTCTTGTTCCCGTCTCTCTCGTAGATGGAGAGCAAAGGAAGTATAAACCGCAGAAAAATTGTTTTGCAGGTAATTACTTACTCCATCGCTACTTTCTTCTAACCGCACAACCAGATTACCTGCATCAGCGGGATCAGTATCAATCTCAATATAATCATCACTGTCTTCTGTTCCTTCTCTATGCCAACCCCGACTAGTTTTTGGAAGATCCCCATCACTGTAGCCTAGATCAAAATCATCCCATCGAATAAAAGTATTCAGTCCATTATTCGTCGTGGTTACCTCTGAGTTGCCATAATAAAGGTAGATGGTCTGGCTTGATGAACTGAGATCAGCAGCTACTTCCACCCATACAGTTGCATTATCGCCTGAATGGGTTTCTGCTATCCAATAATCCAGCTCTGTTTCTCCATCACTTGAGGTGAACCGAAGATCATCGAAGTCGGCTTGACATTGACCACCAAGATAGACATCCCCACCAGAGTCCGTCCCTGATCCATAATGAACATTAAACTTTACCTGATAGTTGGTTCCTGCACCCGCGGCAGGCAGAATGGTATGGCTTTTACGGAAACTCCAGCCAGGTAATGAAAAATCAGCACCCTTCCCACCGTAAGGAACATTTTCAATCTGATTTAGAAAATCTTCTGTTTCATGTCTAGCGTCATTTCTGTTCTTATTAGATCTATTAAGAATAAGAGGGGTATTCTTAGATCCAATTACTAATCCTGTGAAAAATATCACAAGAATAACGCCATGAATAAATTTCTTATGTTTATAAACCATCCGAATGTCGATATTCAGCATAATACATACTCTCTCACAATAAGAATCCTAAACATGAATTCCATGGTTATGGATTTATATATGATTTTAGGAACACTTGTGGACGAAAGTTATGCCAAGGGGTTGAAGAATTCCTTTAAGTTAACAATTATTTGCTACTGTCAATAAACACCATTAAACACTAAGAAAAAGATTCCTCTGTGCTTTTTTCTTCACCAATATATTTCCTGACATTATCTCGTTCTTTCTGTAATGCCAGATCAGGTGTAATCTTGTTAAGGGCTAATTTGGTTCGTTCCTCAAGTTTACTGATGATATCCTGTTCAAAATCTTCTTTTGTAAGACCATTCACAGGTTGATCTACCTTAGAGAAATCAATCTTGATCTCATTAGTAGATTCGAGCTTTTTACTCCCCAATTCATCATTTGCTGCCTTCTCCTTGATAACTTCATCAACATGATCATCTTCATTTAAAAAAGCTTCTAACTGTCGCTGATTAGAATCTTTTAACTGCTGAGCTTCATTTGGAGAGAGACCAGGAAGGTTTAGCTCCGTTGATAACCCTGGTAACAAATCCTCCATGATATGAGACTCATTCATTACTTGGCCTTCCTCAAAGCCAAAATCCTGATCAGAATGACTAATTCCCCTTTCAGAATCATCCTGCTGTCTATCAAAAATACTGTTTGAAGCAGAGGGGGGTAATTGTGGAGGTTTTGATGACATTCCTGAGTATTCCTGAAGTAGTTCATCACCAAACTGATCTAGATAGGCACAGTTGGAAAGAACTAACCCTGGGACGATTTTTTGAACTGCATTTTGGAAGTCAAGACTGCGTTCTCGGATATTATAATGAAACTCCTCTTTCAAATCAGGAGACTCAACAAGATTCGGATAATTGCACTCAGGAAAGTCTAGGGTGAGAGAAAATATCGTGTTATTGGAATCCTCTAGGATTCGGAATTGATGATCTTGAAGATTTTTTAAAACTGAAAGGCGGAACGTCTGCGGCTTAGTTTCAACTTGGAAATCAATTGATACAGTAGTGAGGTTCTCTTTTTTGGAATAAAGGATGAGTGATTCGGGTAGATCGGTTGGTTGGAAGATTTCTTCAGATGAAGAGGAGAGGAAATTATCAAGTTGATGTTTAACGTCTGCATTATCCAAAAAAAGCCCAAAAAAATACCCTGAAATACCCATGACTAAGACGATGACGATACCAGCGTCCGCAATGTAATAGAGTAAACAACCAACAAGAAACCCAATGATAGCAGTCAAAATACTCCGATTCAACATTTTGTTCTTCATCATCTGATACTAATCTACACTATTTATACTTGAAATCAGTGAAGCGTTTGGGCAAAGTGATTGTATTCATCACCCAAGGGAGCGTTAACCTCATCAAGGATCTGTTTTAAAAGAGTACGAGCGCCTAATTTATCGAGTTTCGTATTATTATGACTACATCTTGGGAGAAACGTACATCGAGGACACCCCTCTGGAGCTTTACAATCACAAGCTAAAAGATCAAATGCGCGGGAAAATAATTCCATTAAATGATCACAAAGCATGGCACAAACACCAGAACCAGCCGCGTTATCAAATAATAAGATATATCGTTGAGGGAGTAATACCAACCCTCCAATTTCATGTAATTGTCCACCAATGAATGGAAGGCTAGCGTGCAATATAACATGAACCAATGCATGGAGTGAGGCAACTTGGGTGATAGGATCAATATCCATTGTATCCAATGGAAGAGTAGGGGATCGGAAGAGCAACCCCTTTGATCGAGATGAGTAATAGAGGGGATCACGAAGGCGGTGCTGGGAAGTTCCGTTTGGGGACTCTAAGGTATACCCCCAAACAGTTTGGAGGATCTTCGCTTCGACATACACGACCTCAAGTCCAAAGACTGTATAATTTCCAAGGACAGCCACCACCTCTGGTTTAAATGCAGAGAGGGGAAAAGTCGTCCCCCAGCTACTTTTCGGTTTAGCCAAATAAGCAGTACCCCTAATCCCGTTAAAATTGAAGCTAGAGACACGATAACGAGTCCCCGCGGCATAATAAAAAGCCCCAGGGTACAACTCAAGCATAGCAAGCGGCATCGCTCGCTTTCCAATCCTTCGACTCCCGCATTTTATATGAATCTCATGGGCTTTCCCACGAATGGAGTATCTTCGAGCCTTGTCTATTCCTGCCTCACTAGGCATTAAAATAGAGTCATTAACTTGATTAAGTAACTTCTCATTGACCAGATGACGAAGGGTAGAGACATACTGAGGAAAATCGCCCTGACTCAAATCAATGGGACAATCTAGAGCGGCACACAAAAGCTGATGCTCAGTAACATTCGGATTATCAGGATCAAAAAAGATATCCTCAATATCTTGGTAATATCTGTCAGGAAACTGCAGATAATAATGGCTAATCGGGTCTTCTGAGTTTAATAAGATGATTGCAAGGGATTCTTGGCCTTTACGTCCTGCGCGACCAATCCTCTGCATGGCTCTATTTACTGCTATTGGTGGAGTGATCACAATGTCCAGATCACCAATGTCAATTCCTAGCTCGAGAGTCGGAGTTGCTACCAGTAAATCAATAACTCCATCTCGAAAATCTGTTTCAACCTGCTCCCGAATTTTTCTCTCTAATCCTGCTCTATGAATCCCCACTTTCCGAACAGCTCCTCCTAGCTTTTGATATAACAGTTCTACACTCCTGTGGGAATCTTGAAAGACAAGGATTTTTCCAAGCCCTATGATACAATGTACCAGGTTTGTCATGCTGTCTAATGTAGACATTCCACTAAAAGGGGCAAGAATTAAGAAGTGTAACCTCCCTCGTTTCCCATTTGTGCACTCAATAACTTCAATTGGTCTATCTAACAGTTTAGACACAAATTTCCCCGCATTCGCAACAGTCGCAGAAGCCCCAATAAATTGAAGCTTATGGTTCACGACCCGTTCAAGTCTCTTTGAAATGAAATACATATTACTCCCGAAGGTTCCTGAATAGCTGTGGATCTCATCTAAAATGACAATTTTAAGCCCTGCTAACAGCTCTTGAAACCGACTCGCGTTTTTTCCGATTCCCAAATGATAATGTAGAATATCTGGATTAGTGATCAAGATCTCTGGCGGATCTGTATAGATTTTCTTGCGTTGATACTGCGAAGTGTCCCCATCAAAAACTTTCACGGATAAATCTAAGATCTTCGCGAAATCCTCAATCTTCCGTAACTGATCTTTCGCAAGCGCTTTCATGGGGTAAATAATCAGAAGCTGCACTCCATATCCTTTATTAGCTTTGATTTTCAGGAGTGTAGGGAGTAAAAACGCCTCAGTCTTCCCATTTCCAGTTGGTGCAATAATACACACGTCCTGAGACTCGAAGATTGCAGTAATCGCCTCCTCCTGAAATTTGAAGAATTGATGAATTCCTTTCGTTTTTAGATAATTGATTAACTTTTGATCCCGTAAAATCCTTAATTGGGATAACCCCATCTCCCCTGATTGTTCATCAAACAGACGATAATCGACAATTTGGTGTTGGGCAAATCGAACAATCTTCTTAATCGTCAATGGGAGTTTATCTCTTGAGATTTGGAAGTATTTTTCAAATTCTGCTAAGTTCATGATACTTCTCGGGGCAGAGGACTGCATCCCTTTCCCTGTCTGCAACCCAAGATCTTGGTTAGTGGGTAACGATTTTAAGCGACCTGAACTCGCCAGGCGGAGTTGGGTGGCTTTTTGAAGATGTTGAGGGTTCCCGCCCACCAATGAGTAATATTTCTGTAAGCAAAACTCCCCCTTTCTTGTATCTTTGATTTTGAAGTAGAGGGATGATAATTGCTTCCATGTTTCTCGATGCGTATCATTGATTTGCAAGATTCTACCAAATGCTTTCTTTGCGTCCTCAATTTGCTTGAATTTTAGAAAATGGTTAGCTACTTTCGTAAGAAGATCAATTGGCGGATTTTCAGAATCAACAATCGCCCGCAATTCACTAAGGATCTCTTCTTGATCGTGAAATTCTTTATAATTCTCTAGTGCTGATTGATACCGTTTCCATTCAGGATTGTTTCCTTCGCGAACTGTCATTCATATCCAAATATGATTGTGGCCATCACTTTTTTAATGCAAAAAGTGAAATGAAGAGTCTTGTTTCTTCATGATGTTTGATATTTTAGAAAATTACCATTAATAGTGATTTTTTATAAAAAGAGAAAATAATGGCCTTAATTCTCGAAACTCAAAAAATTCACAAATTCGTTATTGTTTGGTGTAGAAAAAAATGAATATCGCTGATTTCAGTCGAGACTATCTACTTCTTGGCTTACGGATTAATAAACATATCGAAGGTTTTGTTGACTCATATTACGGTCCAGAAGAATTATCCACAATAGTACAACAGGAGGAAAAAAAATCTCCTAAGAATCTTCTTGAGACTGTCAATAAGCTCATTCAAGCATTACCAGATCAAAGCTTGATAGCTGAAAGACACCGTTTTATCAGTAAATCATTGTCTGCAATGAAAACCACAACAGAAATCCTCTTGGGAAAAACCATTGATTATCTTGACAAAGTATACCTATTGTTTGACATTAAACCCGAGAAAACTAGTGAATCACACCTTATCGATACTGTTGAGCAATTAGATGAATTATATGATGGAAGGGGTAGTTTAATTGAACGAATCGAAGCAGAGAGAGAAAAAAAAACCATTTCCATTGAAAATGCCGAACGGATCATGCTCAAAGCCCTATCTATAACACGAAATAAAACCTCAGAAACTTTCTCAAAATTACTGCCTATTGATGAAAATGTTGAAGTCCAGATAGTCACAAATGAACCCTGGTCAGCATATAATTGGTATCTTGGGAACTACAAATCAAGAATTGATGTCAATACAGATTTGCCATTAGAATGGGATCAGATTCTCAGTTTCGCATCTCATGAAGGGTATCCTGGGCATCACACAGAACATAGCGTTAAGGATAAACGCCTTTATATTGATGAAAACCGATTTGAACATGCAATTTTATTAATTCTCACACCAGAAGCTGTCATTTCTGAAGGAATAGCAAATACGGGTTTAGATGTAATTTTTCCTGATGAACAACATAGAATGGGGATTGAAATTGAGAACTTCCGTCCAAACTCTTCCGATACTCCACTAGAGGTGCTACTAAAGCGAGTAAAATGTAAAAATGAATTATTCAAACTATCGGGGAATTTAGCCATTTACGCTCATGTGGATGGACAGACAGACGATGAAATCTTTGATTACTGTAGTCGTGAATTAAATATTCCATATACAAAAGAACGGCTTCAACAATGGATGAAGTTTATTCGAAATCCGTTGTGGGCACCCTATATATTTACCTATAGCCATGGAGAGGCTTTGATCAGACGGAAATTCGGGGAGAAACCATCAATCCAAGACTTCTCCCAATTGTTATCTCGCCCCATTCTCCCCTCTGACTTGTAAAAAATGGATTATGAACTGAAAAGAGTTATGTTATTAGTGTGTTCATTGAGGCTTTTATCGGAAAAAATCTTCAGGTCCCGGAAGAGAAAATCTTAAGAAATTTCTTCATCTCAAACTTCGTGTCTTATTCCTTAATCTTCATTACATTAATTGGATCGGGTATCTTGGTGGCAACAGTATATCAAGGACCGTATTTTGACATCTTCGATTATTTTAATGGCGTTTTCATTCAAACTATTCCCGTTGAGGAGTCCCCAATGTCTATCTTCATTCAATTATTCTGGATACTCACAATCTACCTGACTATTAGTTTAATCATTATTCTGCCCAAGCTCTGGTATCGGAAACAACAATCCTAAAAATACCTTGTGTTCTTCAACCGTGGAGGGAATAACGGTGAAAAAAACACTCCTTACAAAGCGGATTCCTCATATCGTACAAAGTACAGAAAAATTCAGGAGAGTCCTCCACGAGTCTTCGGGTGAAATCCAAACATTCAATATCGTAATTGGCTTGTTTTGCCTCCTCGATTTGCCCAGGCTCATGAGGGACGAACTGATCACACATCTTCGGACAAGGTTCATTCCAAAGTTTAAACTTGAGACAATATCCAGCTTTGCCATCGTTAGAGGTGATCAAGAAGAGACATTTCTTAAAAATATCATCTAGTGTCACTACACTAACCTGTTCCTGAAACACTGATAGTACCTCGGAAAGTAATTTGTAGTTAAATGATATTGGTATCTAGTTCTGTTTATTGATTTGGAGGGGAGGTATAAATACTCAAAATGGATTCGAGTAGCTAGTGATTTCATAGACCCCAATGATATTCCAGATGGCTTCTGAGAGATTAATCCCGAATATTGTCGGGACTCATCATTGAAAATTCAAGAAAAATTAGAAAAAAAGAAGGAGAAATTTAGCCAATTATTGACTCCCTTTACCATTTATCTCTTAACACTTGTTGGTAGAACCGGAAAACGACTATTAAACTGACAATGGTGCTAAAAAAGCCCAAGAAAAAACCTAAAGGCAATAACTTAAGAATGATCGAGCATATAGTGAGAATCAACATATTCACAAGGAAAAACATTAGAAAAAAGACATTAGGGACAAGTTTATTTCCAATGAAATAATGGTTCAAAACGACTCTTAAGGGAATACTCCGAAGCTTGTCATACTTGTCTACTAGCTGATACTTATTCCCCTCAACCTGTCGAATAGCGCCATGTTCAAGTAATTTTTGCAAATGCCAGTGAACACTACCAGCGCTACTTATATTAAGGGTCCTTTGGATTTCTCGGACACCTAAAGGTTTATTACTGGTTTTTAAAAGCAAAAAAATTGAAGTAATTTGCTTGTTGACAAGAAAATCCTCCAATTTTATTTCGTTTTCTGATATTTGTTCCATCTCTGATCACCTGGAAAAAAAGGGAGACAACATTAGATGATTCCCAAGAATCGTGTTTTCAAGGGATTATCTCGTGCAGAGGGACTAGAATCTTCTGAAGTAAAGCCTAACGCTCGAACTTCAATACCAATCATATAAGAGTTTGGGATAAACTTATCAATGGAGAAAGCAACTTCTAGACGATTACCAGTGATAGTCACATCCGATTGATAATTCTCTTCAGTACCATTGTAAACTTCATTCCTATAGATGTGAGCAGTATTATCATTAGGATATTTTGCTACAACTGTCAACCGATACATAGGCCCTGGGGTACTATAATTAATGTTTGATGCGACTTCTAAGTATAAAACAACATACTTCCCTTGCTTATACGAACCATATTCAATAATATCTAGATAACTTACATTTACATCGTTTGCTTCATCCGTTAGTTGAAACTCAAACTGATGTTGCGGGATAAAAACCGTAAAAGGATCGAGTAGAAATGCAGATCCAATTGAAGCGGCTACCACAACAATAGTCACTATAATTGATCTGAAAAATGAATTTATTGCGACACTCATCTTCATCACCTATTTATTATAATCTTTGTTGCAATTAATAGTAAAAATTTATCCTTTATATAACTACACTCTGAACAGCAGTGTACAGAGCCTGAACAAATTTCTCGATCAGTGTTCAGGCACTAAACACCATTTACTTATCATTTAAAGGGTAAAAGCGAATTACATATTTTGATATATTTTAAGTTTTAAAAAGGGGAATTAAAGCTTTTTACAACCATAGTGTCAACAAGGATATCTAAAGCTCATTGTTTGATCTTATAAAAAGCAGATATCTACAAACTTTTAAGGTACAAATCATGTATCAAAGAGAGTACTCATGGAACAATCAAGAAAAAAGCTAGAGATAATAACCAATCAACTCGGCCTCACCCCAGCTGATCTCGAAATGATTTCTCAGACAGAAAAGAAAAAGAAAATACAATATGTAACCGTAACCATTTTTGAATTGATTCTTGGTGGATTATCTTTCATCACTGGTTATACCATGGCTCCTACTAGCGAAGTTATAGGATATCCTTTCTTTAATTCTTTTATCATTCTAAGCAGTATTTCTAATAACCCTCAAAATAAGAAAAAAAAGCCATTATTTCTGCTAGCTTTCATTTCAATCATAATTTTGCTTATTGGGATGTTTGGCGGATATACAATTGGTATGGCTATGAAAACAACATACATTCAACAAGTTAATGGACAAGCTATCAGATATGGTGTCTATTATGCTGAAATCATTGAAAAATAGGCATCTTTTCTGAAAAATCGGACAACACCATTGAACAGGTCGATGGTATTTCATTAAGGTTCTTAAGCCATAACTGTCCAGTCCTACAGCCAAGCTCTGTATTCGTTCATATCCCTGAAGTTGAAGTTTTGAGATTATCCACTTCTGAAGAGGTACAGGATTTGAACCGTATGACCATAAATTCGATCAATTAAGAAGTGAGGTGTAGAATACTGCAGTTCTGTATATTCTTTGATAGCATTGTTATGCTTCATGGGTGACTAAGGTAATGACTCGCTAAAAAATATTTAGCTAGGTTCAAAATGAGAAAAAGAATGAATGAAATCAGAGCTTTTTTACAACCATGGTGTCAACAAGGATATCTGTAGCTCGTTGTTTGATCGTATAAAAAGCAGATATCTACAAACTTTTAAGGTACAAATCATGTATCAAAGAGAGTACTCATGGAACAATCAAGAAAAAAGCTGGAAATAATAACCAATCAACTCGACCTCACCCCAGCCGATCTTGAAATGATTTCTCAAAATAGGAAGAAAAAGAGAATACAATCTATAATAATCACTAATTTTGAATTAATTCTTGGCGTATTGTCTTTCTTCTTTGGTTTTAGTATTGCTCCTGCTCCTGCTCATGAGAGTGATACCATAGGATATCCATTTCTTAATCCTTTGATCATGGTAAGTAATTTATCCATAAGTACGCAAATTAAGAAAAAGAAGCCATTAATTCTGTTTGGATTTCTCTCTTTAATTGTTTTACTTATTGGGATTTATAGTGGATATATCTTCGGTTTTGTGATGAAAACCAACGCTTACCAAAACTCCCCCATTCCTATGTACGGTGTCTATAGTCCTGAAATCATCGAAAAATAGGGGTATTCATTTCAATTCCATGCAAATTCTCTTTTATTCCATGAAATTCTTTGAGAATTTCTTTTTTATCAACTTTACTCGAAGATAAGGTCAAGGCAGTTTGATAGAAGTATGCAGTTTCTGGATCATCCGTCAAAATCCCCAAACGACCTAAATTCCAGTAAATAACATAGTTATTTGGATTTAATCTTGATGATATGACAAATCTGTCTTTAGCTTCTTCAAATCGTCTTAAATAGAACTTTTGAAGACCCTGATTAAAACAAGCAGTTGCTTTATCCATGAGGAAGAAAAAATCAAAAAAAGGGATGGGCTCAGAACTCAGTAAAGAAATATAAGAAAAATCCTTTTTTAAATCGGAATCAGATCTGAAAGATTTGTAAAGATTAGATTCTAGATCAACTATAAACGATTGGTAATCCTTTTCCAATTCACCAGGAGTTTTTTTTCGTCTTGTCCATAGTGTGAATACTTTTTGATGAAAATTACTCATTTTCAAAAATTCTATTACTTTATTTATCCTAGGTTGATATTTATTTAACAAGTCAGTATGCATGGTTATTATTTCTAGTAATATTTCTGCTAATAACGGGTTGCAAATAGATAATCTGGATAGGGCATGTAAGTAATTGTTGACAATGTTTAAGTTCTTTTTTTCAATTAATAAAGGCTCTATTATTTCGATATGATTTTTTTCTAATAGATGGATGCTTCTCATATTTTTGGAAAAAATAAAAGGAGTGATATTTGTTCTAAATGCATGAATGAGTGTTTTGTCTTGTTTTCTTGCGTGAAGAGGTTTTTTACATGTAATACGTATTCCTTTCTCATATTGATAACTTTGAGGAGTTTCCTTTCTAATCTCAATAAATCCAGCCTTTAATAAATAGTTGATAAGAATTTCTTTTGTAAAACCTGTTTTATGCTGCATTCCAAGATCTTTTACACCATAAATCCACTGTAGAGTTGCTGTTTGAGATGATAAATCTTTTAAGCGTAAGAGTTTTTTGCTTGAAGCTATTAAATCGGGTACTTCGATAGTTAAGCTTCCCCCTTCCTTTAATATTCTGAACCACTCATTCAATAGATATTTCACTTCAACCCAATCAAAATGCTCAAGCAAATGATAAGCCTCTATCGCCCCAATTATCTCAGATTTAAACGGTAAAAACGCAGCATGAGCACCTACATCTGCCACCCTGAATTCAAATAAATCTACATTCAGGGAACCAATGTGATAATTTAATCCACAACCTAAATGAAGAGAAACCTCTTGAATTTCTTTAATATCCGTCATAATACAAGTTACCCCTCATTAACCTGATTTTGGATAATTTCTGTTTCTATTCGATGAAAACAATAAGGGTCATTATGGAATTGTTTCGTTAATGCGTAAGAAACAGAGTTGCAACCTCCTTTACAGGTAACATTGTAAAGACAGTTTTTACAGTATGATCCTATTTGATTATTAGAAAATTGTCTGTTGTAAAAGAAGCTTTCCTTATTATTCCAAATTGATGTTAATGATTGTTTGCGTATATTCCCTTCAATGAAGCGATCATTTCCCATCGCTAAACATCCAACGATTCCACCATTACTCGTGATCCCAATTGAACTGATTCCCGCAGTACAACCATTCCAAATGAAATTTGGCATCATGTCTGAATGATATCCCATGCAATGAGCTCCAATGACAGGCATGTTTTGAATTTGATGTTTAGCCCTTAATGCAGCAATGAATAAACCTACCGCATAAAATTCTTCATAAGAAAGCATCATTTCTTTAGGGAATTGGCCAAAGGGTGTTGCTAATTGAATTTGCCAATTGATACCTTTATTATAAATGAGATTTTTCAGTTTGGGAAGTTCGTTAAAATTAATTTTACTGATTGTTGTAATTATTGTGACCTGGATTTGTTTTCTTCTGAGATTATTGATTGATTGAATTGCGTTGTTGAAAGATCCTTTGACACCGCGAATGAGCTCATGTGTTGTTCGTAAGCCATCTAGACTGATACCAACTACAGCTGGCCTTAATTCTGTTAACTCTTTAATGTGTTTATTTAGAATAAACCCATTTGAAACAATACTCAATTCCATGCCGAGATCTTTTACACATCTGGCAATTTCATACCAATCTTTACGTAGAAATACTTCTCCTCCCATTAAGGCAACATTCGTACACCTTAACCTTGCTAATTGTTCACACAATAAAAAAGATTCCTCAGTAGTTAATTCATCGTCTCGAGCTTGACCTGCAGATGATCCACAATGAGAACAACGGAGATTACACTTAAGGGTAGTTTCCCAGATTGCACACTCCAATGAATAGCTCATTGCATAGACCCCCTTTGTAGAAAGAGTCAGAATAGTTGAAACTAACAACTTAAATGAACTTACTCTTCTAGATAAAATACATAAACACATAAGACTTCAAACATTTAAGAATTATTTACTCTGAAGACAGAATAAGATGCGAATCTACAAATACATTTCCTGGATTTTGATCATTATTGGAATAGGATCGGTAAGTATTGCATTTCTAGGGAGTACCTTTCTTCAAACAACACTTACTGAATTTGATTTTAAGAGTAAAGACATAAGTGAGCTCTTTTATTTAGAAAAGGGAAATTTCTATCAAATTGTGATCATAAGAAAGGAATACACTAGAGGTTATGTACATGGAGACTTATCGTGTTATTTTATAAATGGAAAAGTTGAGGAGGATTTTTCAGTTAGGGCTTTTTTCGAAGGAGAATCTGGAGATTACCTCTTAATAGGATCCATCACAGCTAAATTCTCTGGAATCCATTATCTACACCTTAAAATCACATATTGATGTATGGCCTGCTAACGCATATATTCAGATTAAAGAATCGAGAATGCATTCTTTTTTAGGAATTAATGATTTATTACTAACATTCAGTGGCATTTTAATGCTGATTACTGGAATTCTAATCCATCTAACTCTCTACTATAAATATTTCTTAGTAAAAGTCTTTTCTAGAGTTTTAAAACAGTAATATTAACCATTCCACATAAGACCGCTACAATTTCGTGATAATTTCCCCCTATCCGTGAGAAGTAAAAGAAAATGAAAAAATATCGCTCCAAAGAGTAATCCAGCTTCTGTTGACTCGTCAGGGTCGCCCTATCGGAGTTTCTGACATCAACTAAGCGCTGCTCTCCATGGCCCCTGAAGAGACCATTATTTCAGCTTACATTCACTGAGGATGCTCGTTTCACCGATACCCTACTCGTTCTCAGGAGATTAACTTACTAGGTGATGGCGATGATTTCTTAAAAA
>JBHLPG010000398.1:0-3448 GCA_048939725.1 Promethearchaeota archaeon
CTTCAAGGAAAGATGACTACTCGTCGTATGGTGTTCTGGGATGCCCGAGCTGAATCAGCATTTGATTTCACGCGAGGAGATGAGATATTCATTCAAGCTGCAAACGTGAAATTAGATCGAGACGGAAAGCCCGAATTACATGCAACACGAACAACCTATATCACAAAAATTGGCCATAAGACACTACCTAGCGTTGAGGAATCACAAGGAGAACAAATACAACGTGATGCTATAGAGAAAAAGCTTGGGGATATCGAAGAACACGACGGAATGGTCACAATAATTGCTAGAAAGGGGCCTGTAAGTAAGACTAGTAACTTTACACGAAGTGATGGAACAGCGGGTTCCGTGAAAAGAGCGACAATATTTGATGAATCAAATGTAATAACTTTGGTACTCTGGAACGAAAATATTTCTATATTTGATGATTTAAGTGATGAACCTTTTCAAATAACGAATCTAAGGGTTAATTTATCAAGATATAAAACGATAGAACTGCATACGACTGCTTTAACAGAATTTACTTCGCTTGAGGCTTCTCAAATTCCAGAGGATCCACCTCTTCAGAATATCTCTGAAATCAAACCCCAACAAGGATTAGTATGTTTACAAGGAGTTATTCAAACTATTTCTGAAGAAAGAGAATTCACTCGTTCGGATGGAAGCACTGGTCGGGTAGCTTCGATGTCAATTCGAGATACATCAGGCGAAATCAGAGTAGTTGCTTGGAATGAAAATGTCGAGAGGCTGAATGAGATCCGAGAAGAAGAGATGAAATTTGTAAAGATTTTCTTTGGTGGAATTCGGCAAAGGGATACTGAAGAAATAGAAATCCACTTGTCTCCACAGAGCCATCTACGGCCATCGTCAAGAATACCAGTTGCATTGCGAGGCGTAGAAATTGTTAAGGAAGAACAAACTAGTCCCCAATCTATACCAGAATATCACAAGATGCAACTTTCTGAATTAGCTGAAACAGAGGACGGAGTAATGATAGAAGTTCTTGGTAAAGTCATTAGACTCTTTCAACAAAGCCCATATTATCACGCGTGTCCTCAGTGCCGAAAAAAAGTCACTGAAACTGATGTAGGATGGATTTGTCAAGAGCATCAAGTTGTACAGCCACAAATTCGATTTCGACTTTCAGGGACGCTTGATGACGGAACAAGTACAATTAGAACGATTTTCTTTGGACTTTCAGGAGAAATACTTACAGGAATGGGAGGACCTGATATTCAGAAACTTATTGATAATGGTTTATCCGATGATGAGATCTTCCCAATAGTCCAGCAGGAAGCAGAAGGAAAAACTGTCTTAATTCAAGGCCGTGTTCAATTACAAACACAGGATGTACAAGGAGAAACAATCCAACGCCAGGAACTATTTGCCAATCGTGTTCGATTCCCTGCCCCAAAGGTTATCGCAGAAGAATTAATCAGCGAACTTCAAGAATCATGATTTCCTTCCTACCAAGGATTTTTAATATATAGGGCTGGTGGGATTTGAACCCACGACCTCCTGATCCCAAATCAGGAATCATCTAGCTACCATATTTGCCAAAAACATGGTTAAAACCATGCTAGACCATACAGATTGAAGACATATCTTTGATGGAGAAATAATAGCTATTTGAAAAATTCCTTCTTTAAAGGAAGTCACCTAAAATAGGGATGGTGGGATTTGAACCCACGACCTCCTGATCCCAAATCAGGAATCATCTAGTTTCCGTACTTGCCAGAAATACGGTGATAACCATGCTAGACTACATCCCTTGGCTAATTTTAAGGTTGTATACGCTCCACGGAGGTGTTTTTCAAATGGAAATATAACTGTTTTTTTCTTTGAGGTATGTTGAGAGGAAAGAACCCGAATCAAAGTCATTGATCTAACGTTTCATTTTCTAATAGCATTTTATTAAATAAAGTCTCAATCCGATATTGATAAAATTAATTTCTAGTAAGGTTATTTTGTTTATTTCTTCATCAAAGAATGTAGATCCCTAGAGATTTCATCATACATTTTTTTCTCAATGGAATTATCTTTACAGTAAAATTTTCCACTCTACGAAATGTTTCCTCATTTATCCAATCATTTACCCCCCACCGACTTTTCTGGCTTTTTTCATGAATTCGTGAAGAATCTTATTGACCATATTTAAGCGATCAAGGTATTCTTTTGATTTATTAATTTAAATTATTTAACTTGAAAACAATATCAAACCACTTTTCCGGAGGAAGTCTTCTCGGGAGATAGATGAAATATCTCTCGTAAGCCTTCCGTCGTCTAACAGAAGCACTCGATCTCCATCTTGAGGGACATTATAATCATGAGTGGAGATAATCAAGAGACTTCCGAACGTTTTAGCCATGGTACGGAGTAATGACATAACTTCAACACTAGTATCGATGTCTAAAGCGCCAGTAGGTTCATCAGCAAGAATGATCGGAGGTTGATTAATTAAAGCCCGAGCAAAAGCGATCCGTTGTTTTTCACCACGAGACAAGAGGTCAACCAAAACATCTTTCTTGTCAAGTAAATGAACCTGGTCAAGTATGTAATCAATTTTTGAGTCATATTCTGTCTCATTAATCTTATCAATGAGTAATTTTAGCTCTAAGGTCTCATAACACGTTAGACCTTGATGTAATTCGAAGAATTGAAAGATTATACCAAATAATTTTTTTCGAAGTTCAGTTTGCTCGTTATCATTTAATCGAGAGAAATTATAGCTTTGTACCTCTACAATTCCATCTGATGCTTGTTCAAGACCAGCTATGATATTAAATAATGTTGACTTTCCTGCACCACTAGGACCCATGAGAATCAGTGTCTCTCCCGCAAATGCAGAGAAGCATATGTCATGGAGGACAACCAGCTTTTCTTGCTGATTTATTTGATATTCCTTGCTAAGATCTTCAATTTTAAGAAGAATTTCTGCTGTTTTAGGCATAAGTAAGACCGACTCCTGTTGGCAGGTAATTGATGGGAAGTTCCTGTAAGGTGCCTTCTTTCATAACAAAACAGTGGTCTGTCTTCCTGACTATTCGTAAATCATGGGTTACCATAAGGACGGTCTTACCCTGTTTTGTACATAAGTGTCTTAAATAGCTCATAATGCTCATGGCATTAGTAGTATCAAGTTGACTTGTAGGTTCATCAAGAAGTATTAGCTCAGGGTCATTAGCTAAACAGACCATAAGCCCTAGGCGTTGCAACTCTCCGCCAGATAAAACCTTAGGTCTTCGATGAGCCTTTTCAATCAGATTAAATTGTTTTAATAGCCATGAAATTCGTTCTTCTCTGTCTTCAGATGACACAAACTTGGAAGTTTGGGCCATCGGCAGCAATATGTTGTCATATGTAGTTAAATTCCAAATTACATTATCACGGGGATTTTGAAGCAATAACCCAATTTCTTTCTGGTAATAACCAAGTTTGTCTTTAGAAG
>JBHLPG010000399.1:0-3435 GCA_048939725.1 Promethearchaeota archaeon
ATCCCCTTTCCTGTGAGGGGGAAGATATCTTCTTAGTTTACAAAGTTATCTTCCAAATCATAACAATCCCATATGTCCAGATAATTCTTCAAAGAATTTTGTCATGAAAGCCATTGTAATAATTTGATGTTATGAAAATTTAAAGAAGAATAATGTGGGTAAAATGTAGTTTACCTGAAAATGCTTATATTTTTAGAAATATTCCCTTGGAGCATGAAATTATACCTTCTTCTGATATCATTCTTTACCTACCGAACTATGTAAGGTTATTAGGTATATAACTCTTGTATTCCTATTCAATATAAGAATTAACATGATTGTGTGGTATTTGGTGTTATTATGTCATTAAGAATCGAAGATTTATCAAAAGATTATGTAATGGGCGAGTTAACGGTACCCGCTCTTAGAGAAGTCTCAATTTCCATCGAAGTAGGGGAGTTCATCGCTGTACTTGGGCCATCAGGTTCAGGAAAAACAACCTTATTGAACCTTATTGGTGGTATTGATCGTTCAACAAGTGGAAGGATTCACTTCAATGGATTAGATTTGTCCTTACTTTCAGAAAATAAGTTAACGCAGTATCGGCGAAAGAATGTAGGTTTTATTTTCCAGTTCTATAATCTTGTAGCATCACTTACAGCTTTTGAAAATGTGGAATTAGCAGCTAAACTCACTAATCCATCGATTGAAGCCCGAAAGATTACCAAAGATTTACTAGAAGAAGTTGGCCTGGAAGATAAGGTTAATAAATTCCCAGCACAGCTTAGTGGTGGAGAACAGCAGCGTGTGGCCATTGCTAGGGCATTAGCTAAAAAACCAAAGATATTATTAGCTGATGAGCCAACAGGAAATATAGACAGTGAAACAACAGGAAAAATATTGAAACTACTTAAACAGATCAACAAAGATCATCATGTTACAATGGTACTGATTACACACAACGTCGGTATTTCGTATTTGGCTGATAAAGTCATTTATTTACGTGATGGAAAAATTTTCGGAACTTCTGTTTATGATCCCGCCAAAGAAGAAGAATTTTGGAACACACTCACTGCCGCTCCAGCTATTGAACAAGTATAGCTTAAGAGGTGTTAAAATTGAAGTTATTCTTTTTAAAAGCTTGGAGAGATTTGAAACGAAAGAAGATTAGATCTATTCCAATATTTATTGTCATTATCATTGGCGGTATTGCCTCAATCATGTATAGCAATATTTATCTTACTTGGTATGAAGCTACTAACGCTTCTTGGGGAAACCAAAACTATCACCATCTTCTTGTAACTGTTACTCCTATGGATGCCACAAATTTATCCCGCTTAGTCAATGAAGCTAAATCAAATTCAGGGGTGGATCCTGATTACGAAGTTCGTTCTTTCATTGAAGTAAAAGCTGGTCAAGAAGCAGGAGGGATTACTACCCGACTTTACGGAATAAATGGGTCTCGTCCTTTAGAGGTGAATACATTATATTATCATTCAGGAGCCATTGAATCTTTATACGAGTCTAGTTCCCCAAATGTGTCAGTTGTAGACCAATTTACAGCTGAACTCAATAATTGGCAGGTAGGAGACACTCTTATGATATCTACAGATATTGAAGGTATTTCTCCTTTTTCAGTGAGTATAATCGCGCAGGTTGACTCACCAGAGTATATGGTAGCACCTGGAGCTGCAGCCGCGGAATTCTTCGATTTTTGGTCTGGTCCTGTAATTTGGATGAGGTATTCTGATTTATTGAGCATTACAGATAATGAAGTCCAAGCCAATCAATTGGTATTTCATTTTGATGATCCTTCCGAGAAAAATTTGTTTTTAGGGGAACTATTTACTGTATTAGGAGAAGAGACTATATTAAATACTGAAGGAAGAAATTGGTATGTTGAGATAATTGGTTTAGAGCTGCTGGGTATGGGGATTATAATGGCCATTACTTTTACTGGTATAGCTGCTATCTTACTGTTCATAGTTTTGAAACGTATTATAGAAGAAGAACTTCCAACATTGGGTCTTTTCAAATCCTTAGGATTCACAAATAGTGAATTAATAGTCAGTACTTTGGTCTATTCGTTAATCATCAGCGTGATTGGAGGAATTATTGGATCTGTATGTGGAGCTCTTGTTGGAATTGGCTTAAGTGATTATATGATTTTTGAGTTATCAGGAATTAAAAAACTTCCAACTGTTGTATCAGTATCTCCGCTATCATTACTACCAGCAGTTAGCTATTTTCTTCTTACTTGTATTTTAACTACTTTAGGTTCTCTGTTTGCGATTAGGAAAATCTTCAAAATGCGGCCTTTAGACGCTATGAAACCTAAAGCTAAATTTGATCCTGGTAAGTTTACATGGTTTGAGCGGATCACCACAAAATTTCGATCACTTTCCCCTCTATCAAAATTCTCCATTCGTTCACTTTTCCAAGATAAGCGAAAAGCTTTCTTTATTCTAGCAGGAATCTTCCTTGCAACGTTTATATCATTCTTTGGTTCAAATGTTACCTTCAATTATTATTCAGGGTTCGAAAAGCAAATGGATTTCCATCAAAATTGGGATATTCAGGTAATATTTCGGAATTATCAAAATGAAAGCCAAATTTCAGCTTTACTCCAAGAAAATGCAGGACAGATTAATGAAAATGAGCTGATTGTTCTTGTTCCTTTTCGGTTTTCACAGGACTTGTCACAAATATATAGTTTAACAGGCTTGGTGCCTAATTCTGAAATGCGGCGTTTTGATAATGATATATTCCCAGCAGAAGGAGAGCTTGCAATAACCAAAGACCTGGCTCTAAAATATAATGTTAAAATGGGAGATAATATCAAAATCATCGCTTTTAATGAAGAATATTCCTTAATAATTGGAAATATTCTGAATGAACTCGCAGGATCAGGGGTTTACTGTTCCATCAGCACTGCCCGCATGTTAGCTCAATTAGAGAGCAATGACTCGAATGGTCTCTATATCAAGTCTTCAGATCCAGATCAGCTTGAGTCAAATCTAATAATAGAATCTAATGTCTACAAAGTTATCAATAAAAATGATCTACTAGAGACAATTGAATTAGTCAATACTTTGACAATGGTCTTAATTTGGCTCGCCTTATTTGCTGGGCTATTAGTCGGAGTCTGTATTGCTGTTACAATAGTTTCCATTTCAATTTCTGAACGAAAATACGATTTCATTAATTTTAGGGCACTAGGAGTCTCAAACAAAGAGATATTTACCACCATCCTGCTAGAACTAGTTATCACTGGAACTTTTGGTCTAGTCTTCGGTTTCATCTGCAGTTTTGTGATGATAGATGTATTGTACGATTGGGCAGCAATAGTAGGTGTGATCCTAATTTTTGAGTTATCTCCTCTTAGTATTGCTATAACAATCGCGAATGTATGCTTAGGAATTGTAATAGCAACATATCTCTCGCTTCGATCACTGT
>JBHLPG010000400.1:0-3414 GCA_048939725.1 Promethearchaeota archaeon
AAGGAGATACAAGGAATCCAATTTTTGATTCATAATAAGTTAAATCTACAGTTAGGAAGTGATTAAAATCGAAGAAATGAAAATGGGACTTAAGACTCTCGAGAATGAAAAACTCGAGATGTCGGCTGAAATTAAGAAAAGGATTAAAGAACGAATTGATAGAGCATTGGAGAACCATATGGTAGAGAGTGAACTCCTGAAGTCTAGAATGAGAACACCTGAAGAGTTTGAGCAGGAGGAGAAACTACGAGCTAGTATTGTTAGTAAGCTAAACATCGAGAAAGAGATAATGGAACTAATAAATATTAAGAAGGCTCGAGGAGAACGATGGAACAAAGCATTGGAAAAAGTACATCCAAAGAGCAAGGAGGAGGAGTGACAAATGTCTTCTGTGTTGATGTGGTGGGGTCAAACTTCATATTGGGGAGATGCCCTCTCTCACGGGCTCTTAGCCAACTTCGGACCTAATGCCAGAATTGAGCTAAGGAGTGGAGTTACTGGACCGGGATGTGGAAATTGGAATTGTGGTCGTGAACATACCCACTTCTACTCCTTGGCAACCTATCATCTATCTCCGCCAAGAATGCCTGAGGGAGGATGTAAGTTCGAATCACGACCAGTCACAAATTTCTCAGGTTATGTTGAGGGTTGGACACTGAATGGTGGATGGTTTGATGATCCTGACGCCAAATTTGGCTATCGGCTGAGACAATATGTTTATGTAGGTGGTACTTATATTGGAAAGACTGAGCAAAGATACCCTCGTCGGATAAACATCGACGGAGAAGAGGATGAATGGGATATCTATACCTTTCCAAACTCCGTGACCCATCCTGCATTCGTATGGTTTCTCGACCGTGATAAGGACTTGGAGATTGATGTAGAGATAAGATTCTCCCTTAACGTAGAAGGCACCGGCAAACTTCGATTCTATGGAAGTAGTGACTATCAATGGCCTTGGCCTTGGGGTAGTGATCCATTCCATATGATCACACCTCAATGGAGTATTCAATCAATTGATTGATATCTGGAAACTATATTAAGCAATTAAATAAGGAGATACAAGGAATCCAATTTTTGATTCATAATAAGTTAAATTTACAGTTAGGAAGTGATTAAAATCGAAGAAAAACATGTCTTTAACATAATTTATGATGGGAAAGAGTTTTCAAAGGAAGAATTTAATAAAATATCCGAGGAAGAAATATCTGATATTGTTGCTTCATCAGAAGAATTGAAGAATGGAACAATTTATGCCTTTTCAGATCGTAAAATTCTCGAGGAGTGGGTTCAGTCTACAGAGTATTACGATAAATACAAGAATATAATGAAAAAACTTGAAACTGTAAAACCTGAATTGACTGAAGAAAAGGAAATTGAATTAGAACTCTTGCAATCAAGTGCTATTCATCATTCAACAAACCATATATTGAATGAATTAAAGCCCAAGCTTGAGAAAATGTCCAAACGCAACTCAATGATCTTCTTCCGACATAATCCCGACAAAAAAATTTAATCATACTAATTATAAGTTGGGTAATATTTAAAAGAGAGAATTTAGATGTATAGAAAAGGAAAGTAGTAATTTCTACTCAGCCGAATAGAATATTTTTTAGCGATTAAAACCTTCAGTAATTAAAATGCTGATTCGAGAAGCAGGGATCATCTTTAATGGAATACCTGTTATATTTACTAGCTATCATAGGGCTAGTAAAGAAAAGACAGATCTAATTTGTTCCAGTGGAATATTGAGTGGATTATTAACGTTTGCCGAGTCCTTGTTGAAGCCTATTGAATACTTTGAGAGCAACAAATATTCAATTATATTTAGGAAAGGAAAAATAGAAGACTTTTACGGCGGACATCGAGATATAACGGCATTTTTGGTGCTTGATAAAGACAATAGGTTAGAAAAATATTTATATAAAACTATCAATCCTCTATTGGAAAGACTTCTTAAAAGATTCATTTCTGAATTTCGAGGGTGCAGGCTAACAGAAATCGCTCAATTTGAACCTTTTAAAAAAACTATTGATAAATTGTTCGGTACAGGTGTTCAAACTTTAGAAGAGAAAGTGTCTTCTTTATTTTCATAATACCCCACTCATGCTTTCTTAACATATAATATATCCAATGATTAAAAGAAAAGAAGGCATTGAAAATACCGAGGATTCTCCACTTGAGATTTCAATTTGAAAAAGAAAAATCGTAATCAATTCTCATATCGGGGATTGAGTGAATACTTCTTAGCAAGAAAATTAACACAACAGCTACAGCTATCAAAACAATCGGGATAATAATTGCTACAAGAAGCATGTTGGGAGGACTAGGTACAACACTCACGAGCAGGTTGCTATTACTCACAATATTATTAGTTTCATCAAATTCAGCGATCTCATTATCCCCATCAATAATCCAACCAACGTAATAATCTCCCACAGGGATCTCGCTGGGGAATATTCCCGACCAATCTGCAGTTTTATATTCAAAAGGAGCAAGATTAGTTATATAGCTACTCCCTATAAGGTGATCATTAAAAGTTGAGATCATTAAATCTTCAGACGCATAGAAACTTACTGAAAATGAAGTGGCGGTTAACGTTCCCTCGTTTTTCACATCGCAGTAAATTGTAAATGGAGTTTGACCCGATACAAGTTCACTTTTACTTATCCCCGAATATACTCCACGATCTAACAACTCTGCTTTATCATTCGGTGGGGAAGAAGAATCTTGTGAAAGCCAGGTATCGATCTGATCAAATTTATCGCTATTGATACGTGTGCCAAAATTTGCATATACACCTCCTTCATATTCGTAAGCATGGATTGTCATGATATATCGGCTTCCCCCGTCAACATACCAAACAGGGCTCCCACTTTGACCTCCAGCAGAGTCTAACCAGTACCAATGGTTATAAGCATCAGCATCCTCTCCATTATCAGAGGTTTGATACATCACCTCTCCATTATTTAAATCCCCTGGATACCCCGCTGTATATACTGTCCCTGTATATATTGGATCTGTGGAAGGTGCGGTGACCCTCCCCATCCATCCTGTGAAATCCCCTATGCTGCGATCAAGGGTGACTACTGCCCAATCATGTTCACTCATATTACTTTGAGTCCATCCGGTATAAGATCGATAATTCGTCGCAAAGGCTCTTCCATATGGTCTATTGGAAGAATCCATCCCTGGAACTATTTCTAACTCATCAACCCATCCTCCGTGGTCATGGATATAGACGACATGACCGCAGGTTAAGAGATGGAACTCATCAATGATAGCTCCCGATCCAATCCAATGAGTATCATCGGCGGCAGTACTATAGAGTTTGCATATTGTTCTCCATGGGTAATTAGACGTGGTAACAACACGTGATCTATCATCAGGTGGAAATACATATGATATTTTTGG
>JBHLPG010000092.1:0-13845 GCA_048939725.1 Promethearchaeota archaeon
TTTAGAAAACAGCGGAAAATCTACACTTATTAGATCTTTTCAAAATAATGTTTTTATTTCTGGCACCCCTTTTACTGCTCATAAATTTTATGAAATATTACTCGATAATCGTCTGCTAGTCAATATAATAGAAGTCGGAGGTAGGAAGGATGTTCGGGGATTTGTTTACCAATATCTGGATCATGTAGATGCGATAATATTTATGATTGATGGGAGTAATGAAGCAATTTTCAGTGAAGTTGAAGTCGAATTCAAGAAGATCCTTAATGACCCCCGATCTTTGGAGAAACCATTTGCAATTTTATTTCATAAAACAGATATTACTCGAGTACATCCTTCGATTATTATAGAGCGATTGGACATTCTCAATAGGCTTGATCGCCCACATCAAGTATTTTCAACTACTGCAAAAGAACCACAAGTATTAGGGGAGGTTCTCCTGTGGATAAATAAGCGTTTAACAGAAGGAAAACATCTGATAGAGGACCAATTTTCCAGATTCTTTCGAATTTACATTCTTGATATCCTGAATAGTCAGAAAAAAGGGCAGGCGATTTTATCTATTCTTGGTCAACTTAGGATAATAACGCAAACAGGTCAAGTGGACTATGATAGAGATAAGATCATGCTTATCTTACGTAAATTGTTAGATGGTGGAGAGATAAAATATGATAAATTTGAAAAGGTGTATAAAATTACCGGAAAAGGGCAAGAAATGCTCGAGAGTTCAGAGCTTATCAAAGGGGGCAGATTCGAGGAGATAAGAACTATTTTGGATAAAGTCGCATCTGGCCCTTCAGCTGGAAAGCCTATTGGTCTTGAAAAAAATGAGAAGGAGAAGCTGGATGAATTCGATATAGACGAGTTGGCCGAGCTATATAAGAAGACTACTTCTCGTAAACGCAAGACTTGAATCTAAAACCTCTTCTTCAAAGGTTCTGTGCAATTTTAACCAGGAACTTTGTTAAGAACTTTTCAAAATCAATGATACCACCCACTTTTGGGTCGTTTGATTTAACCACTGCATATTCGAGGGGTGAGTGGGCTCTACCCCCATGACCTAATCCTCCATATACGAATGGCAGTTCAAGAATGGATTGAAACATTGAGAAAGGTGCTGAACCTGCGAGAAGAGGGTAAAAAACAGGTTTTTTTCCATAATCTTCGTATATTGATTTCGTTGTCTGAATAAGAGGGTGCGATGGTGACATTTTTGCAGGCCCATACCCAGCTCCAAGTTGTATTTCAATCATTGGAAAATGCTCTTTAATGTATTTTTGGTAACACTCCTTTACATATTCGACCTCCTGGAAGGGTGGAAGACGAATATCTAAGTTGGCATGAACTTCAGAAGGAATGATTGTCATTCCCCCATCACCATAATAGCCTCCTTCGATTCCATTAATAGATAATCCTGGTTTAAACAATTGTTCAATGATAGCCTGCCTTCCAGACAATTCTTGTCCATTGTAGTCTCTGAATCGAGTGACACCCATATTTTTCTTCAAATCATCAAAATTCAATTCTTGGAGGAGTTCTTGGATCACTTTCTCATCCTCTTCAGATGGTCCGACTATTTTGGGATCATTCATAATTCCAGGGACTAGAATTTCATTTGTTTTATCATTTTTCAAGGAAATTAAGATACGTATTAATTTAAAAATCGGATTCTCAACCAAACCTGAGTTTGAAGAGTGGAGATTACGACCTACAGGACCACCCCAAGCTCCACCTCGACACCAAATTTTGGTTTCTATCACTCCTCTGACACCGAGAAAAAATTTTATAGAGCCGTCATACATTTCAAAAAACATGGGAAAGTAAACTGCAGTAGCTTGTTTTAGTTTTTCAGCATATTCATCAATAAAGGGTTTCATATGAGGAGATCCCAATTCTTCTTCTCCTTCAATTGCAAAGATAATATTCACTGGTAATTCACCTTCCTCATGTATGAAAGTTTCAAAAACATTGAATGCAGCCATTGTGGGACCTTTTTGGTTGGTCACACCACGATTCATCAGAACTTGACCACCGATCCCGGGGAACCATTCAAAATCATGTAGTTCGGCCCCAAAGGGATTGATTTTTTTACCATTAAGAATCCATTTCTCTGGATATACAGGTTGCACATCATACATACTATAGAAAAGTATTGTTGGCTTTTTTTTATCAGACCAAACTTCGCCATAGACTTGTGGGTGCCCAAATTCATCCCCCATTGTATGGGCCAGATGCACATCTTCCCCACCAAGAATTTTAATCTTCTCCATTAATATTTCAGTTGTTTGATGGATACCCTCGCCTGTGGCTGAGATCGATGGCTGACGAAGAAATTCTTGTATCCTTGGCAAATGATTCTCATAGAATTTTTCATTAATTCGTTCAATAATATCTTCTAAAGGCATCATTATCACTTCTATAATAATCTATCAAAGAATCTAAACAGAAAGTGTTTTATCTTAAGTGCTTACGAAGATTAACAAAAAAGGTTTTCATAGTATCAAAGGTCAATAACTCAAAATATGATGAAAATCTTATTACTGGAATAATGTACATTCAGAAGCGGAGTGTTATAGATGTTTAGGAAGAAAAAACCTTCGGAACTGGAATTATTACAAGAAGACTTAGACAAAAAAATTAAGGATACTGATTCACGAATAAATGAGGCCACACAAGAGTTTGCATCGAGGATTGTTGCAATTGAAAAGCAGATAGAGGGATCCGCACTTCGTCAAAGTGAATTATCTCAAACCTTAGAAAATCGGAGTATAGAAATCCGAACTCAGTCTACTAAAGAATTTAAAACATCACTTGAAGAGGTTCGGAGTTCATTGGAGACCTTAAGTTTAGAATTAAATAATCAAATATTAGATATTAGTACTCGGCTTGAAAAGCTTGACCAGAATTCAAGCAACTGGTCTTTTGCAGTTAATGAACAGATAGAGGAGTTCCGAGAAAAATATGTTACTGTTTTAGAAGAGCTACGTCAGGGTAGAAATATTGCTGTTGAGAAAGAGCAAATAATGACCCAAAAATATGAAGATTTAGTAAATCAATTGAGAGAAAAGGAAAAACTTGCTATCGAAAAAGAAAGTTTGAATCAACAGCGAATCGGTTCACTTCAAGAGGAAATTGAAAAGAAGGGGAAAGAAGTTGATAAAACAGCATCTCAACTTGAACAGCTTGAATTAGAATTGAAAGAAAAAAATAAATTGATTGAGGAGTTGCAAGAAAGGAGAATTGAAGGCGAAGAATTAAAATTAGAACTTAAACGCCTAAAAGAAGAGAATGAATTGAAATCTTATGAACTTGATAGAGCTAAAACTCAAATTGATACAATGACCGAAGATACAAAACAATCCTTAGGTACATCAAAGGCAATAAAGACTTTTCTTAATGAAAGTGAATCTGGAAGAATCTTAAATCATCTGATGAACCTAGAACAAGTCACTGTTGATGACCTAGCATCAATGACTGGGATTGCGACGTATACAGTCCAGCAAATAGTCCAACACTTCCGTGATATAGGTATCGTTACTTTTGATGAAGGATCAAGACGTGCGAGATTAGCTGATTGAATTTGAAAAAATCCTCACTTTGGGATTATATTGAAAACAAATATTGAATCAACAGTAATTCGCTTGGTTTTGGGGGATATAACAAAAGAAGAAACAGATATAATTGTTAATGCAGCCAATACGGCCCTCCGGGGTGGCGGAGGTGTTGATGGGGCCATTCACAGGGTTGGAGGTCCTGATATCTTACAGGAATGTATCCAGAAATATCCTGATGGCTGTAAAACAGGTGAGGCTCGAATTACAACCGCGGGAAATATGGCCGCTAAGTATGTTATTCATACCCCAGGGCCGATATGGAGAGGAGGCCAACAAAATGAAGAGAGTCTTTTAAAACAATGTTACCTTAACTCTCTCCTTCTTGCCACGGAACATAGGGCTAAATCCATTGCTTTCCCTTCTATCTCAACAGGTGTGTATAGTTTTCCAATTGAACAAGCCTCAAAAATTGCCATTTCAACTGTAATTGAAAAAATTCCAGAAACATCAATTAAAGAAGTGCATTTTGTCTTATTTAGTGAATCAGATTATAGAATATATGAAAAAAATCTTAAAGAAATACAGAAAATAGATCCAAAGAAATGAGATTCTTTCTCATTTTAGAAAAAAAAGGGGAGAAAAGAGAAAATTTTACTATTCTGGAGCGTAATCTTTAGCCATTTCCGCACGAGAGATTACAATTCTTTGTACTTCATTCGTACCTTCATATATTGGAGTAATCCTAGCATCTCGGTAGTAACGTTCAACATCATATTCTTTAATGTACCCATATCCGCCATGTAGTTGAATTGCTTCAGTTGTGACTTGTTGAGCGATCTCTGAACTGTAAAGTTTCGCAATGGAGGCGTATTCGGCAAAATCTTGAGACAAATCTTTCATTCGGGCTGCTGACAGGTACGCCAGTCGCGCGGTATGGATTTTTGTGTAAAGGTCGGCAAGTTTCCATTGTGTTGCTTGAAATTTCTCGATTGGTTTTCCAAACTGAACTCTTGTTTTTACATATGTTGCTGCTTTTCTATAAGCGGCATCAGCAATGCCTACTGCTTGAGCTCCAATGCCGATCCGTGCTGCTGACAATTCATACAAAACAACGCTAAAACCACGGTCAATTTGGCCTAAGATATTCCTCTTAGGAATCACAGCTCCATCCAGTAAGACCTCGGCAGTTGCATTACTATGTAGACCCAATTTTTCCTCTATTCTTGTTATCTTAAACCCAGGATTGTCTTTTGTATCAATAATAAAAGCGGTTAAACCACGGGATCCCTTATCGGGGGAAGTTGATCCAAGGAAAAGGTACGTGTTTGCGATCCCTGCATTAGAGATGAAGTTTTTAGTACCATGTACAACATAATGGTCACCCTCATCTACCACTTTCGTTTTTAATGACCCTAGATCTGACCCCGCGCCAGGTTCTGTGAAAAGTAATCCACCAATCAATTCACCACTCGCTAGCTTTGGTAAATAATATTTTTTGGCTTCATCTGTACCAAATTTTTCAATAACATCGTACGAAGAGTTTTGTAAACCAAACAGCAATGATGTTCCTGCATCAGCACGAGATATACGCTCATAACAAGCGTTAGTTAAAGTAAAAGAAAGCCCAACTCCTTCGAACTCTTCTGGAATAGCCAATCCCATTAAATCATTCTCTGCAAGTTTTTTAACAATCTTATATGTCTGTTCAGGATATGTTATCTTCCCCGTTTCTACATCAAACTTGCATCCGACTTCATCCATCTCTTGTGCATATGGTTCTATTTCTTTTTTACATACTTCATCCATCAGATCTAGAACCATTTCATTCTGTTCAGTTTCCTCCTCATTATATCCAAACGTAGCAAAAATTTGTAACAAATCTTTCATTAAAAATTTCCAGCCTTATCTCAATTTAATTAGATCTCTTACTCAGAATCTTTAGATTCGCTGAAAGCAAGACAGATTCGAGAAAGTTTTTCCGCGTAACCTTTAGATATATTAAACTTCTGTCTTACTTTCCATTCCCCCGCCTTATTTTTTTGCCAACCATATAATCGAATTTGGTGTTTTCCACCACCAGTTTCGACCAAAATAATAGCTTTTAGCCATTGTGCGGTTTTTGCTAACCGTTTTCCAGCAACAACTTTTATTGTTTTGGAGACAGGGAATTCTTCTATATTATCAGTCAATAATTCCTTCAGAGACATATCGATTCCAATCCTTACACTTTAATAGAACTATAGAAATACAATTACTGGTTCCATTCTTATCATTTTTTATGTTTCGATTCAATTCTGATCACTCTATTTTATCCTCAGCTCTGTTACTGCTACTCTTCATGTTGAATTAAATGCTACCCAGATTTTTCTTCTTCTTGGACCATCAAATTCCATGAAGAAGATCTTTTGCCATGTTCCTAACTTAATCTGACCGTTTTCTATTAAAATACTTACTGAGCTACCCGCTAAAGATGCTTTAATATGAGCTGCTGAGTTTCCTTCAGAGTGGCGAAAGAAAGGTTGATGCCAAGGAATTAACTGATCAAGCTGGTCAATAATATCATGTTGAACGCTTGGATCAGCACCTTCATTAATAGTAATTCCAGCAGTAGTATGCGGGACAAAAATAACACAAATTCCTACATCTAGATCTTTTGGAATCATGGTCTTAATCTTTTGGGTAATATCTAAGAGTTCAGAGCGTTTTTTTGTCTTTATCTGAGCTTCTATCATGTTAATCACGTCTTTAATTATTTTTAATATCTTTAACACAATTAAAAAATTTATTTTTCTTCAATTCTGTCACCAGAATTATTTCATCGTAACCTGTTCTGGAAAAATCAGATATTTAATAGAGAATAATAAAACAGTCTATTACCAGTTGGTACCAGTTATGGAGCATTCTTTTCATTCCAAGAGTATTGAAACTCTAGCAAAAGAGCTTGAGACAAATCTTGAAAATGGGTTATCTTCTGAAGAAATTAAAAGACGAATAACAGAATATGGCCCGAATGAGTTAGTTTCCGGAGAGAAAGTATCTCCTTTCAAGATGTTCCTTCTCCAATTCAGAGATTTCATTGTAGTTCTACTTCTTGGAGCTACCTTGGTGTCCCTTCTTTTTGGGGAATATATTGAGGCATTAATTATAGTGATAATTGTATTATTAAATGGAATTTTGGGTTTTATTCAGGAATATCGTGCAGAGGCAGCTCTTGAGAAGCTAAAGGAACTCACGGGAGATGATACTCTAGTAATCAGAGATGGAAAAGAAACTCGTGTTGATGTACAAGATCTTGTTCCTGGAGATGTTTTACTGATGTATGAGGGAGAAACAATTGCTGCTGATGGCCGAATATTCGAAGCTAGTCGTCTTAGAGTAGAAGAAGGTCTTCTTACTGGGGAATCGGTACCTGTTGACAAGACCACTGCTCCGATAACTGCTGAACGAATTCCTATCGCAGATAGGACAAATACAGCCTTTATGGGTACAACCACTGTAAAAGGTAGAGGGAAAGCTCTTGTTGTAAATACTGGCATGAAAACAGAAATGGGGAAGATAGCACAATCAACAATTGAAGCGGAAGAGCAAGATACTCCTTTACAAATCCAATTGTCCCGTCTCGGTAAGCTTCTTGGTATTATTGTAATAGCTGTTGTCTTTATCGTTTTCATAGCACAATTGGGAAGAATAGAAGAAAACATTATTGAGGTTGTGGAAACAGCTATCGCATTAGCAGTGTCTGCTGTTCCTGAAGGTCTTGCAGCTGCTATTACTCTCACCTTGGCGATTGGTGTCCAAAGAATGGCTAGAAAAAAAGCTGTTATTAGAAAATTGCCTGCTGTTGAGACATTAGGCAGTGTAGAAGTGATTTGTACTGATAAAACTGGAACACTTACTCAAAATAAAATGACTGTTCAACGGATTTGGACTCCAGCTTTAGGCTTTGTAGAGGTCACTGGTACTGGATATCTGCCAAGAGGGAATTTTATCCATCTGGATGAGAAATCAAGATTAGATGCTCAACAACACAAAGACCTGTATCAGTCAATTAAAGTTGGTGCATTGTGCAATACATCCTCAATAAATTATTCATCTAAGACGAATGATTGGACTTGCGAAGGAGACCCGACAGAAGGAGCACTTATTGTAACAGCTATGAAAGCCGCTCTTATGGATCGGTGGGAAGCTGGATATGAATTGAAGACTGACGGTGAAATTTTCTTCGATAGTGATCGTAAACGTATGACAATGGTCTATAGTAGGACAAGACCAAATTTAGAAGAAACATGGGCCTTTATGAAAGGATCCCCTCTGATAGTTTTGAATCATTGTTCTCATGTTCTTATAGGTGATTCTATAGTTCCCCTTGATGACAAAATACGTGAGGAAATTACTGAAGCGAATAAACAATTAGGGAGTCAAGCGTTTCGTGTTCTGGGGCTAGCTCAAAGGAATTTATCAAACGATTTGACTGATTTTACGGAAGATATAGTCGAAACCAATATGACCTTCGTAGGACTAATCGGAATGATTGATCCTCCCAGACTAGAAGTCGAAGAAGCTATCGCGAAATGCAAAAATGCTGGCATTCGTATCATTATGATTACTGGGGACCAATTAGATACAGCATTAGCTATTGCTAAATCTCTAGATTTAAAACCTTATGAAGATACATTTTATTTAGCCCACACTTCGACTGAGCTTGAAGCAATGAGTGATGATGAGTTCATTGAAGTACTAAAAGACCTAGACGTTTGTGCTCGGGCTTCTCCAGGAATTAAACGTAGAATCGTGGAAACCCTCCAGAATGAGTTTGGTATGGTTGTTGCTATGACAGGAGATGGAGTTAATGATGCTCCAGCTCTAAAAAAAGCAGATATTGGTGTGGCAATGGGAATCACTGGAACAGATGTGGCTCGTGAAGCAAGTGATATGGTACTTATGGATGATAATTTTGCAACAATAGTATCCGCTGTTGAAGAGGGACGGACAATCTATGATAACATGGAAAAGTTTATTCGGTATTTACTGAGCTCTAACTTTGATGAGATTTTAGTTGTGTTCACAGCCACAGTATTATTAGGATTACCCTCCCCATATTTAGCTTTAGGGATTCTGTGGATTAATCTACTCACTGATGGACTTCCAGCTCTGGCTTTGTCAGTTGATCCTGGAGACCCAGAGGTTATGACAAGGAAACCGAGAGGCCGAGAAAGTAATATGCTTGGAGAAATTCTAATCTTCTCTTTAGTTGCAGGGATTATTTCATTCTTTGCCACGATGCTCCTCTTTTTACAATTTGACCCCGCGGCGTTTGAGAATCCTGAAACTTTAGCTCTTGCTAGAACCTTAGCATTGACAGTTTCCGTTGTTTTTGAATTGTTTCAAGTTTTTGTATCACGAGCTCCTAATGGTAAGAGTGTTTTTCAAACAAATCCTTTAAATAATATATATCTGTTAGTAGCAGTATCTTCAGCCTTTATTCTCCACCTTGTCATTTTATACGTTAAAGTAAACGGTGAACCACTGGCTCAAATCTTCGGATTCGTCGCGCTATCACTCGGTAATTGGATTTCGATCTTTATAATCGTGATAATTGGTTTTATTATTTTAGATATAGTCAAATTAGTACAATCAAAGGTTGTTGAGCGTTCTCAACTATCAAGTAGCTAAAAATCTCTTCAAGTGTAAGAATTTAAAACTCTAAAATACCACGTAAGAAAATAATGAAGACAAAAACCTGCGCGATTGTGATAGTAAATCCTTCATACACATCTAGTCGTCTATCATCAGTCATGGACGATTTAATCAGAAACAACAATAACCACGCAAATCCAAATTGTACTAAAAGGAATGGGATAGGAATTTCTCCAAAGGCTTCATGAATCAGTGGAATTCCATGAGGATTATTGCCAGGGATTTCAAGTAAAGATGCAACGTATGAAAACAGGGAAACCAATCCAGTCATTAGTAGAAGGTTTTGCATACTTCCAGCAATAAGGTTAC
The DNA here is from genome assembly GCA_048939725.1 of Promethearchaeota archaeon. Lineage (GTDB taxonomy): Archaea > Asgardarchaeota > Heimdallarchaeia > Hodarchaeales > Hodarchaeaceae > Hodarchaeum. The sequence goes on from JBHLPG010000092.1 coordinate 9,561, forward strand.
CTAATCCTAGTTCAATTCCTCCTTCATGTCGAACGGCAAGAAGAGCAATTGCATGCTCCGGAATGGACGCTGCTGCACCTATGAAAAACGCAAGCTGAAATTCGTTAAATACTGGATCTTGAGCGAGGAAAAGTTCAACTGAAGAAGATATCATTTCTCCCGCAAAAAAGATCATTGCAAAAGCTATTACTAATATAAAGATTAAGTAATTTCTAGTGATTGAAGGCTCAATAACATGAGATTCTCCTTTTTCTTGGTTATCAAGAATTGATTGAGTATTCTTCTGAAGATTATGTCTTAAGATGAAAAATAAATACAGCAGGTAAACTAAAACCATTATTACATTTGCTTCATAGGGTAAGAGAGGTATAGAGTGTTCATTTGAAGGAGATGTTGCTATTTCAAAAACTTCAAGAACGAATAATACAATTCCATACACAAAAATGGATCCAACGATAACAATTGCTACTCTAACAATAGGGACTTCAATTTCGACCACCTCTTCAGGAATTACAATTGCTCCTTTCCTTTTATAATTACCAATGATTATTAGAACTCCTAACATGAGAATATTAAATCCAATAGCGATGATAATAAAAGCGATAGCAAACTCTACCTTACCACTTAAGATTGCAAATGCGCCAATTGCTAGTTCAGGAGAATTACTAGCTAAACTTGATAATACTCCAGAAACATAGGGGGTCAAGCCAAGTTTCTTACCAAGAATCTCTACTCCTTCTACTGCTTTTTCAGAAGCAAGAATAGCGATAACTAAACCAATGAACATAAAAAAGACAAGTAATAATGGATCAAGAGATTTTTTTAAAAGGTTATAAAGAACAATCAAGACACCTAATATACTAAAAATTCCCTTTTGCAAATTTGAAAATTTCATATCTTCACCTAATCAAATCTGTAATCAATGAGGAGATAAACAATCAAATCCAAGTTTTTCGGATAAAGATGCCAATTTCTTACCGAAATGGATGTGAGAATAAAATTATTGTGGTATCTTCTACTCAAAAACTTGCCAGAAGAAGGCAAAACTTCAGTCATGCACATCTAATATTCCCAGCAAAGCTGAAACAGGATAAACATGTCCAAATATAATTATACTAAAAGATATCAGTATTAAATAGCTAGATTCAGTATGAATAGTTAAGAATTTAATATCTAATTTAAAATTATTCTATAATGCGTTCTAAAGTTGATTATTATAATAGAATAATAACCCTTTGCTTCTAGAATTCTAGTAAAGCCGTAGAAAGGGTGTAATATGAAAGCATGACTTAACCTTGTTTTTTAGAAGAGAGACCTCCTAAAGATAAAGGTGCTTTACTTCATGTTATCAGAAGTACAAGCATAATGGCATTTTTACCTTAGTGAATGAATGATGTACTACCACGACAATAGGCCTATTTACTATTTCAAAGGTAAAAGCTTTTAAACTGAGGAACGAGAGAATGATCTAGACTTTCTACTAAACTCAGAAAGTGAGAATGTAGAAAAGGTGAAAAGAAAATGGCAACATTTGCAAAAGCACGAATTGAAGCAATTATGAAATCTGCTGGTGCAGAACGAATTTCAGCGAAAGCAATCGTTCGTATGGATGAGTTATGCGCAGGATTTGGCAATGACGTGAGTAAAACAGCAATAAACCTTGCAGGGACAGCTGGACGAAAAACTGTTCAAGCTGATGATATTAAACTAGCTGTATCCAAAATTGGTGCTCCTAAAATGAGCCCAACAGGGCCTAAATCTAGAGCTTTCGCCAAGGCTCGTGTTGAAAGAGTAATTCGTGAAGCTGGTGCTTCTCGGGTATCAGCTGACGCTGTAGACTATTTGAACTCACAATTAGAGTCTTATTGCTATACGTTGGCAAAGGGTGCGATTGATATCGCTCGCCATGCAAAACGTAAGACACTCAAAGACACAGACATAATGCCTTAATTCTTAAGTGATATCTGCCTGCACAAGTTTGATCTAAAAAGGGAGTTAATTTATAACTTCCCTCTTTTTTCTATAATTAAAGGGGACCGGATGGGGTGTTTAAATGATATCTGATCAATCCAAGTCCAAAAGTAAAAAAAAATTTGGCCAATACTACACCCCTACTTATATTGTCGATTACATTATTGATTGCACCATTGGCAATTCACTCAAATTTGGTTCTGAAAAGATATTCTCACTTAAGATACTTGACCCTGCATGTGGAAAGGGAATATTCTTAGTACGCGCTCTTTCTTTCTTATCCTCCTATCTTGGAACAAAAATTTCCTCTGAAGGACAAAGAAGCATTATTGCAAATCAGTTATATGGAATTGATATTGATCCTACCCAGATTGTTGAAACACAAAAAAACCTGAATTGTCTTGATTTCAACGTCAATTTCAAAACATTTAATGCACTTATTCCACCACCTTCATTTCCTTTTCAATTTGATTGCTCTCCTCTCGAAAGACTAAGATCAAAGTTCAAAAAAGATTTTATAGATGGAAATGTTCGATCTATTAATATCAAGGAACAACTAAAGATTACTCAAATTGAAAATAGAATTGCGGAGGTTCTAAGGAGAAGATTAACAAATGAGTTTGGAATTTCCCTAGATACTGTACCAATGCCATGGGAAATTATTTTTCCAGAAACAAGTGGCCGATTTGATATTATAATCGGAAATCCGCCATGGGGGGCGAATATATTTTCTTCGGAACTATTTAGCTCTTATAATGTAGGTAAACAGCAGTTCGATTCTTGGAGCCTTTTTATTGAAAGATCTTTGAAAGCACTGAATGAAGATGGTCATCTAGGGTTCGTAATTCCGAATACGTTACTTTTAAATGAAAATTATGTTGAAATTAGGAAATTCATTCTAGATACATGTAAAATCAAAAAAATCGTTAATCTAGGAGGGAATATTTTCCCAGAAATAACCCAACCATCCATGATTATAATTTTAGAGAAAAGTCAACCTCCTCCTGATCACAAAATTGAAGTTATTCGCCACATTCCACCGTATCTGAGGATTGATTTGAAATCCAATCAAAAATCTCTATCTACTCTTCCCACTCTTTCATGCACTCAAGGACGCTTTTTCAATAATAATGCTTATCAGTTTGATATCTTTCTAATTGGATATGAAGAATTAAAAGAAGTAATTGAGAAGGATCTTAATAATAATAAAATTCATGTCAAACCATTAGGAGACTTGGTTACGAATGCTAGGGGAGTAGAACTTAATAAAAATGGCAGAATTGTCCAATGTTCATCTTGTGGTTGGTGGTCTTCTCCCCCCAGTCACTTCCATACCGAAGATGTCAAAGCCAAACAATGTGCTAATCCAAAGTGTCGTGAGAAAGTGACCCAACATGATAAGATGGATTTCATAGTATTCGATAATCAAAAACATCCTGAACGAGATAAACCCTTCCTAGTAGGACAACATATTCAGAGATATTTCATCAAAAAGCATAAATATATTGATACTACTCGAACTGGTATCAAATATAAAGATCCAGCTCTTTATCAGGAACCGAAACTTCTTCTTAGAAAAACAGGTTATGGAATTAAAACTGCTATTGATTATGACAACAGATGGGTCAATCAGGTTGTTTATTTCTTTAAATTGAAGAAAAAAGCATCAATTCCTTTAGAATATCTTATGTGTGTCTTGAACTCAAAATTAATCAATAAATACTTCTTTATAGAATTTGCTGATCCTTATCGTCAAGATTTTCCTCATTTCACGCAGAAAAAATTCCTATGCCTTCCTATTAGAATACCAACCACTGATCGCGAATCAAATCTAGTCAGAATCATCTCAAATGACGCTAAAACTCTCCAATCCTTATATCAAAAGAAAAATTCATTGGTAAATCAGGAATATCCAGATAAGGGTTTGAATATTAAGGAATTGGATCAAAAAATCAGAGAATTCGAGAATGAAATTAATAATTTAATTTTCGATTTATATGAAATCACTCCTGATCTCCAAAAGATACTAAATTAGGTTCTTCTAAAAAGGGAATCAAAAATATTATTTTAGATCAGCACTAAATAGTTAAAAATAAATGGAATTTAGAACGTTTGAGAGTTTTAACGAGACTTCATGAAGTGTGCTGGAATATGGAGTCATCTCCAGAAGAAAAATTGAGAATTCCATCATATTATTTTGAAACAAGTGATTTAGTCATTATAGCACTTTTTGCTGCTTTGGGAGGTGTTTTCAGTAGCGTTATTGCATATATTGCGAATCTATTTAACACCGTAGTTGCTGGAGGAGGACAAT
>JBHLPG010000093.1:0-13731 GCA_048939725.1 Promethearchaeota archaeon
AGATCATGGCACCTTGGTATTCATGTTCTTTAGCCATTCTTCCCAGGGGTACTCGTGAAGAATAATTATCGACAAAAGTCTTGTCATGTCCAGCAAAAACCCCACCAGGTGTTAGTGTATTCACTCGTATTTTATATTTTGCCCAATATGTTGCAAGATACCTAGTAAAGTTTAACACGGCGCTTTTTGTGGTTGCATATCCAATAGGTGTATTGATAGACTGTTCTCCATATTGGCTTCTCGTTCCTTGATATATACGATGATCAGGAGATACAACACCATATGTAGAGGCGACATTAACAATTGATCCTCCATCAGAATTCTTTTTCATTTGTTTTCCGACTTCTCGTGTTACTAGAAACATTCCAGTAAGATTTGTATCTAAAGCTAGCTGCCAGAGCTTAAGAGGGTAGTTCTCAAAGGCTGAAAAGTAATCTTTAAATTCTGTTCCTCCTTTGGCCACTGTTAAGGCGGCATTATTAATCAAACCATTGATCCTTCCGAATTTCTCGAGGGTTTGTTCTACAAGATTTTGAACACTTTTTTCTGATGTAATATCTACCTCACAAGCAAAACCTTCCCCACCAGTGTCATGCTTTAAAATTTTAAGAAAATCTTCAGCTCCGTTTAATTTGATATCTGCTATAATAGGATACCCATTAGCTATAGCTATTGCTTCTGCATAGGTCTTCCCAAGGAGCCCCATTCCCCCTGTAATTATGACAACCTTTTTTCGAAGACTAAATAATTCTTGAACGTTTCTCATTTTTCTTCCTTCATTTTTATTATTTTTTCACTTTTAATACGACATCAAGGACCATTTTTCCATCGTCCAAGGTTATGAATGGTGTTTCTCTATTTTTTACACATTTTAGAAAATGCTTGACCTCTTCAACAAACATATCATTTCTCACATAATTCTTTGGCGTATGGAAAACTTTTTCTTGTTCTTTTGTGCGGTCAAATATCGTTAGAGAGTTACTGTAATAATCCCAAAACATTTTCCCCTTTTCAGCGATAATTTCGAGAGTTCTTTTGGGAGGATCCTGAATATAATCGAGGAAAATCGAACCAATTATTCCATTCTCATGTTTTAGGCTTATAATAGAACATTCATCTGTATTCGTTCCCAATACCCTTTTTTCGCTTAGATGCCCTTGTGCTTCTTTAACAGGGCCAAAAAGCCATATCGCAGTATCGACATCATGACTCAATGTAAGAAGAGATCCTCCTCCTAATTCCTCTCTGGCGCTGTATCCTTTTCGATAGTCCTCCCATGGATGCCAGTTTGGGAGATATTCTCCATAAATACTCCTATAACTCACAATTTCCCCGAGGGTTTCGTTTAAGAGAATGTTTCTTATTCTCCTCAAGAGCGGATGGAATCGCATATTATATCCTACCATCGTAGTAATACCTTTCTCTTGTACCATTTCACTAAATTTATCTAATCCTTCTAAAGAATTTGATATAGGTTTTTCAATGAATAAGTGAGCAGTAGTCCCTTTTAAGACTTCTAATGCCATTGGCACATGCATACTAGTAGGATTCGTCAAGAATACAACCTTTGGGTTTTCATTAATGGCTTCATCAAAAGCAAAGTACTCTGTTATGTTATTTTTCTGACAAAATTCCATTTTTTCTGGTCGTGATCTATACGCAATGAGATCATGATACCCTAGTTTCTTTAGATTTGTTACGTGTCTTTTTCCTATTGATCCAAGTCCAATCATCAAAATTTTCATCCAAATACACCGTTTTCGTTGCTTATAAATCACCGAGGTAATATTATCAAAAATTTGTGGAATTCTAAATAATCATTTGATCTGATGGTTTTTTGAAAGTGCTTTAAACAATTTATAGGTATTTTCGAGTGAAAATTTTGCGTGCTATGGAAACTCCTGATTTTTTTCATTAATGCTTTAAAATAAAATGAATTATTGCCCATTGATCGAATCAACTCTTTTTATGACTTTATTTTTCCGATCATACCTAAAATAATACATGATATTGATGGAAAAGAAGTGTATAACTTTGAAAGAGATTATTGTTGGAAATAAGCGGATTTCAGACGATTCACCTGTATTTTTCACTGCAGAGATTGGTATAAATCATAATGGTGACTTAGATCTCGCAAAAGAAATCATTGATATTGCTGTTTTTTGTGGAGCGGACGCTGTTAAGTTTCAAAAACGTTCTTTGGAACTTTGTATCCCTCAGGAAATGAGAAACAGAGTGAAAGAGACTCCTTGGGGTGAGATGACGTACTATGAATATAAGAAGAGATTAGAATTCGGAGAGTCAGAATATAGGGAGATTGATAGGTATTGCAGGGAGAAGGGAATAATGTGGTCTGCTTCTGCATGGGATGTTCCTAGTCTGAATTTTTTAGAAGAAAGGGGAGTTCCCTTTCATAAAATTCCATCACCACAATTGACAAACAGAGAATTACTTGTTGCAGCAAGAAAAACCAATAAACCTGTATTTTTAGGAACTGGGATGAGCACTGCAGAGGAGATGGAAAAGGCTATTCACATTTTTAAGAATTACCCATTAGTAATAATGCACTGTAATTCTGACTATCCTTCTAAAAATGGTGATTTGAACCTTTCTTATATCCCTAAACTAATAGAATTATATCCAGATCATATTATTGGTTACAGTGGACATGAGGAAGGAATTTCAGCCAGTCTTGTTGCAGCAACATTAGGCGCGAAAGTTATTGAACGACATGTGACCAAAAATCGAGCAATGTGGGGTACGGACCAGGCAGCATCAATAGAATTAAGTGGATTAAGAAGAATAGTACGTGATTTAAAGAAATTACCAATTTGGTTAGGAAATGGTAATAAAGTGGTGACACCACCTGAAGAGCTGATGAAGAAAAAATTAAGAAATATAGAAAGTCTTTAATTTATTTTTCTTAGACTCAAATTACTTATATCAATTCAAAGATAAAAATTGACGATTATTTTGTTTTAATTGTTGTGTGGTGAAAAATATCGTAAAGCAAAGTTTAGAAACTTCTGAGGGCTTCAAAAAGGTAAAGATGGCAATTTTTGATGTTGATGGAATATTTACTGATGGGAGTGTCTATGTTGATTCAAAAGGGAGAGAACTGATAAAATTTTCCAGAATAGATGGAAAAGGGATAGAATTGCTGATAGAAGCAGGCATTCATATTGGCATCATATCTTCAGAAGCTAGTGATGCAGTCAAGTTCAGAATGGAAAAGCTTAACATTTCTGAGGTTCATATAGGTATTAAAAATAAATTAGAGATTTATAATAGAATAAAAAAGAAATTTCACCTATCAGATCAGGAAATATGTTTTTGTGGGGATGATATTCAAGATATCCCAGTCTTAAAACAATGTGGGTTTTCCTGTTGCCCGAAAAATGCCCAAAATGAAGTGAAAAATATTTGTGACTATATTTCTGAGTACGAAGGAGGCAGTGGTTTTGTTAGAGATATATGCAATAAAATATTAAATGCTGTGTAACTATATTAACATAAAATGTTGATTTTTTGACATTATTATCTTTATAATCTTAAATGACTTAATTAATCTTAAGGTTCACTCACACCCCCGATGCAGCTGTAATTGGTTTGGGTACTGATATTGACAGACATATGGAATCTATAAGATTAACATAGAACATTGAATTTGTATAAAATTGTAGCGTAATATCTATTGCATCTCTAGGTAATTATTTTAAAACTGACTTATTGCGAGAGGCAAACTGGTTGTGATTAACTGAATGTCAGATCTCCCAGAATGTTTGGTCATTCTAGATCTAGATGACACCCTATACTTAGAGAAAGACTACGTATTAAGCGGATTTAAAGCTGTTAGTGATTTTATTGCTAAGAAAGTAGCCTTAAGTCCCAAATCTCTTTATTCCTTACTAGTAAAGAATTTTGAAAATGGAGTCAGAGGAAATAATTTTGATCTAGTACTCAAAGAATTCGATATCCCAACCTCGTCAATTTCTGTGGAAGAATTAGTCCAAGTTTATCGATCTCATCAACCCTTGATATCAATTTCTTCTGATGTTAAGGTTCTATTGGAATTCCTAGCAATCAATTCAAGTCGTTATATAATCTGTTTAGTTTCTGATGGATTGCCCTTTCAGCAGCATAAAAAGATTGATTCACTTGGAATTAGGTCTTTTTTCCAAAAGATTATAATAACGAATGAACTAGGAGGGGTAGAATATAATAAACCGAACCCCTATGTCTTTAGATTATTAATGAACGAGTATAGTATCCCTCCTCATTGCATAATCATAATTGCTGATAATCCCTTGAAAGATTTTATAGGGCCTAATAAACTTGGGATACATACTATAAGAATTCAAAAACCTGAAGGCATTTATTCTGAAATTGATGCAGAATCTCCTGTAGCTGCAGCTTCTCAATCAATTACATCAATGGAACAAGCAATCCCAATTATTCAAAGGATGTGTTGTAATAAAGATAAATAGGAGTATAACATTAATGACTGATATTTCTGTTCTTTTTATTCCCGCTGGGTCGGGAATGGCTGTTTCTGCAATTAAAAGTCTTCGTCACTGTGAAGATATTACAACTGTTGCAGCTGATTCGGATCAGTTAGCCCCAGGTCTCTTTCTTGCTGATCAAGGTTATTTAATTCCCTTATTTAAATCTCCAAATTTCTTTTCTTCTTTGAGAAAGATAGTACAAAAAGAAAAAATTGATGTAATTATTCCATGCTTAGATCCTTTACTCGAACTCTTCACAAAAGATAAGCTACATATTGAGGAGCTCCTTGGTACCAGAATTCTCATGTCTCCAGCTGATACAATTAACATTACCCGTGACAAATGGTTAACATTTCAGCATCTTAAAAACACACTAGTATTCCCCCAATCTTGGATTGAATTAGGATGTATTCCAAAAAATTCATTCCCATTATTTGTTAAACCACGAAAAGGGTCAGGATCCATAAATACTTTTGTTATTCAAGATCGTAAAGAATTAGAATTTTTCTTCTCTTATGTTAAGGATCCTATTGTACAGGAGTACCTTTCTGGGAAAGAATTTACTGTTGATTGCCTTGCATCTCCTTCAGGAGAATTAATTACTGTTATTCCCAGAGAAAGAATACAAACTAAATCAGGAATTTCTACTAAAGCAATGTTTATTGAAGAATTAGAGCCATTTCTCCAAATGGCTCAGATCATAACTGAAAAGTTACATTTAATTGGACCCTTTTTTTTTCAGCTTAAAGAGAACGCTGAAAAAATCTTGAATGTTATGGAGATAAATGCTAGATTATCTGGCACAATGATTTTCTCCATTTTGAGTGGTTTTAATATTATTGAAGAAGCTATACGACAATTTGTTGAAGGAAAGATGAGTATCAATACTACTGAACTGAAATCAAAGATGTTTCTACCAGGAAGAGATTTTTCATATCAGCATATGTTTATGAGTCGTTATTGGGAGGAAATTTTCGTTAATCCACGAGATCTAAAAAAAGCAATAGAATAATTTGAAATTATACACAATTTTTTGATTCGATTTATAGGAGATAGAGTTAATGTGGAGCCAAGATTTTCATATTGGATCTAAAAGGATATCACAGGAATCTTCTGTATTTATCGTTGCGGAAGCAGGTGTAAACCATAATGGAGACATTGATTTAGCAAAACAACTCATAGATATTGCCTCAGAAGCCGAAGTTGACGCTGTAAAATTTCAGACATTTGTTGCAGAAGAGGTTGTAACGAGTGATGCTGGTACTGCTCGTTATCAACAAAAAATCACTGGTAAAGAGAAACAAATAGATCTAATAAAAGGATTTGAGCTTCCTTTAGAGGCTTTTCGCGAACTGTATGCGTATGCTCATGACAAGGGCCTGATATTTCTTTCTACTCCATTTGATTTAATCAGTGTTGACTTTCTTGCGAAAATACAAATCCCTGCATTCAAAATTCCCTCTGGGGAGATTGTAAATCCCTTAATGATAAAAAGAATTGCTAAATATAAGCTACCCGTTATTTTGTCTACTGGTATGGCGACTTTAGGAGACATTGAACGAGCGCTTTTAGTGCTACAAAGGTACTCTATAACAGAGGTACTCCTGTTACATTGTGTGACGAGTTACCCTACTCCAATAGACCAAGCTAATATAAGAATGATTCCAACCCTTCGCAAAACATTCAATATTTTAGTTGGTTTTTCGGATCATACACTAGGCACTACGGCAGCTATTGCTGCTGTTAGTTTAGGAGCCAAAGCTATCGAGAAACATTTTACATTAGATCGTGAACTTCCTGGACCCGATCATAAAGCTTCTCTTGAACCTGAAGAATTGAAACAATTAGTTTCTCAAATTAGAGAAACTGAAGCAGCCCTTGGTTCAGGAATAAAAACATTAATGGCTAATGAAGCGGAGATTAAGCGTATAGCTAGACGTAGCATCGTCGCTGCGCGAGATTTAAATGCGGGGGAAGTCTTGTCTGAGGAAAATCTATCTCTAAAGCGGCCTGAAGATGGATTACCGCCTCAATATCTTGATCTAGTTATAGGAAAACGACTTAAAAGTGATATCAAAATGGATCAAAGGCTTTCATTCAATGATATTGAATGGGACTAAAATTATCTAGTTATTTATGGATTTCAATAGATCAGATGCAGTAATGGCTCGTTCATTTAAGGAGGCAAAATCTACATACTTAATCTTCTGTAATTTAAGTACAAGAGCAACATTATCATGAAATTCCGAGGAATAAGCTTTCCTATCCTTGGTGAGATTTAATAGAGTATTCAGAATCCTAGGAGCAGCATGTCCATCACCATAAGGCTTTTTTTCCAGTTTTTGATCTGAAACAGAATGATGATTGTCTATTATCTCCCTAATCACGTTTAAAAGTTCTATAGGCTCCCCACTTGTATCGATTATCTTTCCCCCTTTTTCTCGACCTATCTGGCGTTGACCAATGTTGATTACTGGTAAGTTAACTGCAGGGGCCTCTACAATCCCACTACTTGAATTTCCAATCATAAAAACACTCTCTTTTAACAAACCAAGATAGGTCTCGCGCTGTAAATTATCACAAATTACCCAATCTTCCTGCTCCTCCTCTTGGAGTTGTGATATTAAAGAACGGCCTCCTGGATCAGCATTAGGATATAATAATACAACTTGCAGCTCATATTCTTTTGTCGTTGATTTTAATGCCTTTATTAAGTTCTTAAATTCTTTGAGACTCGTTTCTTCATCTATTGTTGGATGGTAAACAGCAAGACACCATTTTTTCGAAGTTTGAAGCCCTAGAACCTGGGTAATTTCCTCACGGCTAGACGAAGGCCCATGAAGAAGTTCGTCATATGCAAGAGAACCTGTCAAAAATACGTTGTTGGGATTAGCTCCCATAAGAAGTACTCGCTCCATACTTTTTTTAGTAGAAACAAAATGAATTTGTGCTATTTTTGTAATCATGTGTCTATAATAATCATCAAAAACTCCACTCGCTACATCACCACCTGAAATATGCACAAGAATACTATTTACATGAACTGCTGCAAGTGCTCCTGCAAAAATTTCAAATCGATCTCCAAGAACAATGGTAAAATCTGGTTTCGTTCGATCTAATTCTTCAGTTATCCCTAATATTCCAAGACTAATTGATTTAGCTATTCCAGTCTTTGAATTTGTGCTTAACAGTGATTCAATCTTCGCTGATATTTTAAATCCATCTTTAGTAATTTCTCTATAAGTTTCACCGAACTCTGGACTTAAATGCATTCCAGTCACAAGAATATCTAGATGTATGTCTTTATGATTATCTAACATTTTCATTAAGCTTCTTAAAATCCCATATTCGGATCGAGCTCCAGTGATAACTGTTACTTTCCTCATACTTTGAACCAACAATATGTATTAAATAACTCTTAACTAATCTTTTTTATAAAGTTCTTTCCTACCTATTAAATTTCCTATTTTTTCTGCCTGAATATTAAGTATTCTGCAAATAGCCAATCTAATTCTTCATCTATATCCAAAGATGATATTTCATCCATCTCATAAGGAATTGTATCTTCTGGATAAAGTTGTTTATTATTTAAAAGGTATGAAGTATTCCAAATATAAATTGCTCCATTCGGATAGTAAAAAGTAGGTAATTGCTGTCGAGAGGATACAGATTTATCCAAAACTGGCTGTAAAAAACCTCTTTCAAGAGTTTTCATCCAATACGGATTTTCTCTTACTTTTCGTACAGATATCAGACATCTTACAGAGGAGGCCAAAAATTTCTGAACTGCTTCATCTATTTGCTCAGTAGTCCTAAATGGTGAAGTTGGTTGTAGTAAAACAATAATCTCTGGCTTAAAACCAAGTTTTGACATTTCTTCTATAGCATGAACTAATACATCGTACATAGGAGTTGAATCTTGCGCCAAATGAATAGGTCGGATAAATGGAACCTCACAGTTGGCCTTTTGCGCGATTTGTGCTATTTCTTGGGAATCTGTTGAGACAATTACCCGATCTAGATGTTTAGATTTAAGTGCATTATCAATTGTATACCAGATTAAGGGTTTATCTTTAAGAATCTTGATATTTTTACCTAGTATACCCTTCGATCCACTACGCGCTGGAATCAGACCCAGAATTTTCAATACTATCCAACCTGTTTAAATTTGCTTAAGATCCATGACGAAAATGAGTTTTAATTACATCAGAATCCTCATGAACCGCTTTAATACAGCTAGTGATTCTTTTAATATCAGCTTCTTTCATAAAGTTATGAATCGGTAAGGAGATAACAGATTTAGCTAGTTCATTCGTAACTGGCAGAGGACCAATTTCATTCTGAGCATAAGCATCTAATTGATGAATTGGTGGAAAAAAATAGAATTTTGTCTGAATATTTTCAGCCAACAGGGCTTTTGCAAGTAAATTTCTATCAACGCCAAAAGTTTCTGGATTAATCATTATTGAATAGTCTTTGTAGGTTGAAATTGAATCACTAGTAATTTTTTGGAATTTTACCCCTGGTATTGATTTGAGAGTCTCAGTATATATTTTTGCATATTTATTCCTATTAGACACAAAAGTTGGGATATCCCTAAGGGTAACTAATCCAATGGCAGCTTGAAGCTCTGTCATTCGAGCATTTAATCCTGGATTAATGCAAGTATAATCAGAGAAATTTCCATAATTCCGACCAATTCTCACTTTTTCTGCAATATCCTCGTTATTTGTGGTTAAAAATCCCCCTTCAACAGTAGAATACAATTTTGTTGGGCTTGCACTAAATGAATTTGCAGCTCCCTGCCCTCCAATTGCTTGCCCCTTATATTTTGATCCTAAAGCATGAGCAGCATCAAAAAACAGAAGAAGATCCTTTTTTTCACAAAATTCTTCTAATTCGTTGATCTCGCAGGGATTTCCATATAGATGAACTGCGAGAACAGCTTTACTTTTTTTGGTATAATTTTGTCTTAAATCTGTTAAAGAGATGTTAAAAGTATCAGGATCACAGTCTATAGCTTTTATTGATGCATTGTTCCAATAGGCCATATGTGCAGTTGCAGAAAAGGAAAAACTTGGTATTAGTATTTCCTTTGATCGCAATCCTGCTGCTTGTAGAGCTAGAATCATTCCAGAGGTACAACTTGAGATTGCAACAACATGATCAACCTCTAATACTTGACAAAGCTTGTCTTCTAGCTCCACAACTTTTCGATTAACCCCAGATACCATATTAGAATGTAGGATTTCTTGTAATAAAGGAGTAATCTCATCGAGATACTTATCATAATTAGGTCGAATTATTGGGAATGTTTTTAAGAATTCTGGCTCTCCCCCCAAAAGAGCTAACTTATCTGCTGTCATTAAAAGTACACCTCTTTTCAATGTTTGTTGGATTTACCATTCAGCGTCCATTGGTGAACTTAATTCTTTAAATCGTTTATAATTACTGTATTTTGATTTGTGCCAATCTTTGAATCTTCCATTTTTTAGCTCCACTAAAATCTCTTTAATCCCATCTTTAACAGTTTTTTGTGTTTGGTAATTTAATATCTTCATTATCTTATCGAAGTTTACGTAATAATTTCTTTTATCTTGTAATGTTTTCTCCGTTATAATTCTTACATCAGGAAGAAATTCTTTAATGATTTGGCCAATTTGTGTAATTGTATAATTTTCTTGAGTGTTACCTAGATTAAAAATCTGGCCACCTACTTCGGATATTGGAGCTGATAAGACATCTATATACGCTTGAGCTGCATCCTTCACATGAATAAATGGTCGCCATTGGTCTCCTCCATATATAGTCAACTCTCCTTTAAAGAATGCATTAGCCACAAATAGGTTAGTAACCAAATCGAAACGCATTCGTGCGGATAGTCCATATACAGTGGCTTTTCTTAGTATAGTAGGAGTGAAATTTTTGTCCATCATTTTCATTAATGCTTTTTCTGCTTCAATTTTTGTTCTTGCATAAGTGGATACTGGATTTAGACTGGATTCTTCCGTTAATACTTTTTTTTCTGATGATGCGCCATATACACTACACGTAGAAGCAAAAATAAATCGGTTTAATTGAAAGTACTTACATACTTCAGCAACTTCTACTGCTGATAAATAATTTGTAGCTAAAGTAGTTTCAAAGTCTAAACCACATGCAGGGTCACCCACAAGAGCTGCAAGGTGGCAGACTGCATCCATTCCCTTCACTGCTTCAATAACTGTTTCGATATGCCTTACATCACCTTCAATTACTTCAACCCGATCATCATCTTCCCATCGTGATCGTGTTTCTTTTCCCCAAAGAAAATTATCTAAAACACGAACAGACTTATTATTAGTGATTAACAAATCAACTAAGTGGGTTCCAATATATCCAGCTCCACCAATTACAAGGACATTTTTCACAGGAGTTGGTATTCTAATAAGATCAGTATCGGTGCTAATTTGAAGATCCTTTTCTATATCGACTACTGAAACGAGTATACCCCCTAGAAATTCCTTTGTTAAGCTATCAATATAAGGAATGATAATATTACCACTTTTTATTCGTTTAGAAATTTCCGCAATAAAACTATCATTTTGTAAATAAGAATTCAAGAACTGTTGGAATTTTTCTTTATCTACATCAATTGATCTTTCTATGGATATATATAATGGATTGATGTTCATTACTTTCTCAATTGGCGATGATAGATCTTCCCCCTTGATAATAGCTCGTCTAATATCCCCATCACTCACTAAACCAACAATCTTATTTCTATCATCAGTTACAACTGCCATTCGGTTTCCTTGGCGGTCTATAAAATTTATTGCGGCTTTTAATGATTCTTCTTTAAAAATTTGAAGTCTATCAGGTGAGATAGAGTATCTACTTACGATGATTTTCTTATTCCGTGGCAATTTTTACTACTCTTTTTGTTATTATATTTCTCCTAAATGTCAAATCAAAAAAAAGACTTAATTAAGATGAAAAATGGTTTAATTGATCGATTAATGGTCACAATCTCTCACTTTTTATACTAATCGATTGATTGGTTGTTTGATTTGTATGAGTTATTTCCCTTTATCTTTGATTCAAAAATTTAAACTCTATCGCAAGAACAAGGCAAAAACACTCAAGAAATATCGAGAATTTGATAAAAACCAATATCTCTCTAAAAAAGAACTTGACTCATTGATTAGAGAAAAATTACTAGTTCTATTACAACATTCTCAAGAAAATGTTCCCTATTACACTAAGATCTTTAATGAAATTAAGTTAAACCTCAACTCATTTACCATGGAAGATTTTCAGAAGATTCCTATTTTAACTAAACAGATATGTCAGGAAAATTTTTCAGATTTATTAGCTCAAAATATGAGACGTGATCAATGGGATTATCACAGCACGTCTGGCTCTACTGGAGAGCCTTTTCAATTTCGTATTGACAAACACTTCGGAATAGTAAGAGGAGCTATTCAATTATTATTCGACCAATGGATGGGGTACCAAAGAAGGAAAGATAGAATACTTCATATCGTAGGACATTGTCCTAATTCGGTTGTTTCTGTCCTATATAATAGATATGGAAGAAAAACTGCTTGTATTTCGGCATGGGATGCTGAAGATGAAGATAAACTGAAGGAAATAATATCCTTCAAACCAAAATACATCTATGGATATACTTCTGCGATTTTAAAATTAGCCACATATCTTGAGGAAAACAATATCAATCTAAAGGAGATTAAAGCGGTCGTCACTACATCAGAAACTTTAACTCGAGAACAAAGAGAAAGAATAGAAACTGGATTTAGAGCTCCTGTATTCGATCAATATGGTTCAAGAGAGTTTGGTTTTGTAGCAGGGGAATGTCAAGAACATAAAGGACTTCATATAGTTGAAGAGAGCTTTATAGTCGAAATAATCAAAAATAATTTTTCAGAATCCAATAGAAACATAGGAAAATTAATAATAACATGTTTAGATAACTTTTCAATGCCTTTTATCCGTTATGATACAGGAGATCTTGTTGAAGATAACACAGTATCTTGTACTTGTGGCAGAACTTTAAAATTAATTCCTCATGTACTGGGGAGGATTACTGATTTTATCACTCTCCCTTCAGGGAATAAAATTTCCTTCTTATTTTTTAACTCCTTCTTTGAAGATTATGGCCCATATATCAGCGAATTCCAGGTGATCCAGTTAGAAAAATGTTTACTCATTAAGGTTGTTCCTACAGAAAACTTCACTCTAGAAATCCGAAACAATACTATTAATGGTATATCTAAAATAATAAATTTTGAATTAGAAGTGAAAATTCAGGAAGTGGCACATATCCCTTTAGAATCTAGCGGAAAAAGACTGGTGATTAAGAAGTTTCAGTCAAACAAAAGACTGGATAATAAATAGAAATATATGGATCCTAGTGTTCTCTGATCTAGAATTCAAATTCGTATAAATTATAGAAATCGAAGATGAGATTATTTAATCATTACAATTGTGTTTTACGCTTAGACCTTTGTTTTCTGCTTAAGATGTTTGGGAAATTGTTTTTGTATTTCCTTTCAAATGGATACCATTAGACACTAATTCTTGTTTGTCTTAACTACTTTTGTAATTGGTTCCATCAAAATTGTGAATAGATGTTTTAATTCTTTAAATTGAACAAATTTTAGGAGGAAGGCCGATATTAAGAAGAAAACAAAAGATAGACCAAATGAAAAATAGATATAAGGATGATCTTTGAGGAATAAAGTGCCAAATGCGTAATAAATAGCTGTGAACAGGATAATTAAGCTAAATTTCTTTGTTTCATATTTGATTGGATACAAATTTTGAGATAGACTAAAATTCATAACAAACCTTACAGCATGTAAAAGTAATAAACTAATAGCAGCGCCTAGAGCACCTAATGGAGGAATTAATACTATTATACCTATTAATTGAATAAGAGTTGATATGATATTGAAAATACTTCCTATTTTAGGCCTTTTTTTTACCAATGGTCCAAAGCATGTAAGACGGTTTAAAGCTTGAAATAAGAAAGCTGTTAAAATGATTGGAATCAAAATTGCTCCCTTAATAAATTCTTGGCTAGATAAAATATGGATCAATAGGGGAGAAAAGGTTGTTAAAAGAAATACTAGACCTATCATCAAAGTAAGATATATTCTGGTAGTTCTATTTACGAAACGTTGAATGTAATCATGATTTCCAATATCATAATTTCTCAATATTA
>JBHLPG010000401.1:0-3362 GCA_048939725.1 Promethearchaeota archaeon
CATGAGGACTAAAGTCAATACGTTTAAGCATCTCTCGGAAATCTTTAACAGATTTCCTTCCAGAATTATATTCCACCGTTAAATGAGGTTTAATTTTTTCACAAACTTGCTCGACAACTTTCAATAATTACCACCCTGGATTATAATTGAAGCTGAACTTAATATTCTACAGTGTTACCCAGATTACATGTTAGCAATGTAAAAAAGGTTTCCTATTCAAATTATGTTATTCAAATCAAGCAAAAAAAAGTTGGGTATAATTCCTCCCCTAGATTTCATATAGAGGGTGATCTCTATTTCCTAGCGCTGGATATCTTTGAATTACTAGAATAAAGTGAAAAATTCCTTACTAGATTTTAGTAATTGTTATTTCAATTGCGCTAACGTTTGATAGATTCCCTTCACGTGTTTCGATTTGCTCGGTATCAATCTGAATATCTGTTACATCGACACGATCTTTCATAAACCTACGTCTTAGAACTTCCGCGACGTCGACAGCTCGGCTAATTGCGCGGCCTCGTGCTTTCAGAACAATTGCCTCAGCATCGCGATTAAATTGTGTTACACATGCCATGACATAAGCAGTTACTGGTTTATTTCCAATGAAAACAGTATTTTCCTCTGCCATAATCGTTACTCTCCTTGTGATTCTCTTTGTAGTTCAATGTTTTGCAGTTTTATCTTTGTATCACTGAGATGTGACAATTCAATTATACTTGGTAAGTTGACTTGAAAAATGTTTCTAGATTAGTATTGTTATTGGAACATTGATTATTTCTTGAATACACAAACTAGACGTCAATATTTGCTAGATGAATCTTAATTTTCAAAGGGGTTCGTCCTGAATTCCTGTGAAATATCCAAAAAGGTTTGCAACAATATGTACAACGAATGTTATAGGAACCTGGACAATTAAAAATTCAATAGGCCATGGAATTAATGGATACACAAAAAGCATGCCAAGGACTAAAAATCCAAGCTGATCTAGAAAAATGAAAGGATGACCTCGCTCAATACCGCTACGTCGTTTGATAAAGGATCCAGTTAAGTCTCCAATTAAACCTCCAAAAGCCATTAATCCTCCAGTAAAAACACCAAGAAACAATGAATTGGAAAAGATGCCTCGGAGATTTATACTGGAAAGAATTTTGAAAATAATTCCTGATTCTATAAAATCCTGGTATAATAATCGTAAAATGAGATCCTCACTTAAAACTATTGGATCTGGAAAGATGGAACTAAATAAGACTGCAATAATTCCTCCTATAAATCCACCTGCGAATGTACCTGCCCAGAAGCCTCGTATCGTCTTCCCATCTCCTAATATTCTCTTTCCATCCCTGGCCCAATACCTTCCTCCATCAATTGGAGCTCCTCCGCCTAAAATGGTAGGAGCAGCGTTCCCAAACCATAAGGGAAGGACGAGGATGGTGCTATCAAGGATCACTTGGATTAGACTTTCAGCCAAAGTGTTTTTCCCCTACTGTATAAGCTGAAATAAGAAGAAATATCTTAAGGCATACAGAATAGTTCTTACTCTGAGATGTTATGCACAGATATTTCTTACTTTTTCAATCTGACGGATCTCCTATTTTTATATTGTTATGTATTATGTATTATGTAAGGGTGTTGGAAATATGAATTAGTATCAATTCTCAATTCCCCAAATTTTCTTTCACTGTTATAAAATTGTATCAATGTAAATTCGTTCATCTCCACCTATTACTTCTCCCTTGGCTAAATAAAAGGTAATTTGTGTTCTATCATGGCTGATAACACTATCTGAATTCGATTCTACTGAGTTGATTGTGCCAATGTGCGTCTTCCAGCAAGAAATGGCTGAGTAAGGTAATTTTTCAGGTTTTGCATAAAGATGGATTTCGTTTAATCCTTTTAATGATAGTTTGTACACTTCTGAGGAGATTTTGAATATTATAAAAGGAAAAATTGGATTCTTTTTCTGGAATTCTAAACTAGAGCTCTGAATAATCATCCGAACTTTTTGGTTATTAATGAAAAGATCATCCTGGTCTATCCAATATTGTAAATTCGTTTGGATCGCTTCTAATTCCCCTTCACTTGCTCCTGTGTTCTTTAGATGAAAATAATTTTTTGATGGATCGTCATAATAAAAATAGAGGTTTTGATGTATTCTAGTTGGAGTTATTCGAAAGTATGTTTCGACGAAAATAGGTTTTTCTTTTGCCACCATATATTCACCAAATTCTTCTGAAAACTCCAATTTTGATGCATATTGAAAATTTAAATATTTAATTATTTTGTACTAGACTTGAAATATAATGGAAGTTCTACCAGTAGGAAAAGCTCCCTGGTCTTTACTTGTTGAGCTTATCAAGAAACAAGGTTATAGGAATGAAGGAGTATTACAAATTGCCGAGGAGGGGGTGGATGTTGCAGTTTTGAATCTCCAAATAATCATTGAAAAAGTAAATGAATTTTATAATACTCAAAGTATTCCTTATATGATCTATAAAGCAGATCCAATTACTTTTCCCACACCAAATCCGGCAAGATACCTAATTACTGTTAATAAAAACGACTTAGCAACAGCTGGAGCTCTACCTTATGGAATCACAGCCACAATCCTACTCCCTCCTAATTCTACAAGGGAGTCTCTCATAGAAATCCAATCAAATCTATCAAAAACCTGTAAAGACCAACAAATAACAATTTTGGGAGGGCATACAGAGATTACACAAGGTGTCCAGAATTTAATATTATCTGCTAGTATGATTGGTTTTGTTCCTCCAGAGTTTTATATCCCTCGTGATCCTCAACCAGGTGATTCAATAATATGTTCAGGGTGGGTTGGAGCGGAAGGTACAGGTATTCTATTAGATGAAGCAGGTGATTTACTTTCCAAAGAATTAACAACAGAAGAATATCATCAAGGTATTGAAATTGGCAATAATATTGACATTTCATATCAAGTTGTATCTTGTAATCGAAAATGGCATGAGAATCTTCATTTAGTTCATGATGCAACTGAAGGGGGGATTTTTGGGGCTTTATATGAATGTCTGGCTCCAAAAGGATTTGGAAGTGAAGTAAAGTCCGAAAAAATTCCAGTTGCTCCTGTTACAAAGAAATTAGCTGATATTCTCGGATTTAATCCTTATAAATTAATATCTTCTGGAGCAGTTTTATTTATTTGCAATCATGACCGAGCTGATGCAATAGTTAGATATTTAAGAGAAAATAACAATCCTGCTGAAATCATTGGTGAAGTAACAGAGAAGGGAAAACCAACTTATGTTGATGATACTCGGGTACAGCCACCTGAAGCAGACCATCTAATTATTGGATTGCAGCAAATAGATAAATTAAAGAAAAGTGTTTAG
>JBHLPG010000402.1:0-3350 GCA_048939725.1 Promethearchaeota archaeon
TTGAGCTGTATTTTGAACCGATTGTTGATCATTGGAGGGAATAATGTGTGTTAAGGATGTTTCCTCCACCATTTCTTCTGTGATAGCTTCACTTAAGGGGGAGAGAGGAGAACCTGGTTTTGTGGTCTTATCAACAATTGATCCACGCATAATACTTTGTATTCTTTCTAAGTAAGTAGGATCTTCTTGTTCGGTATCAGACATTTTTAATATAGTTGGTTTACGTATTTGTGCAGCTACCTCCGTAAGTGTTTCAGAGGCTTCTGCGTACTTTTCGAAGATCTCTTCGATCCTACCTATTGTTTGGCCATTTACATACTCACTTTTTGCTAACTCTGGCATAGATAATTCAATAATTCTTCCAAAGCTATCTATCACTGTCTTTGGATTAAAAATAGTCGTTCTGAAGAATCTAAGCTGTTTTTTACTTTCAATTTGAAACTGTTCTTTTAATTGTTCGTGGATGCTTTCATAGTTGGGCCAGTGTTCCACTAGGTCGTTTTTGTGTAAGAACACAAAAATTTGAGCTTCTGGTGAATATTTCTCAATTTTTTCAAGACAAGCTTTGAAATATTGTACTGCATTATTTCGTGCTGTACGATTTGAAACATCAATTAAAAATACTAAAGTCACAACAGAATTAAAAATAAATGGGCTAAAGGTTGTTAAGAACCGTTTTAAGAAAATTCTTTGGCCTCCGAGGTCAAGAATTGTTATGGGGGTCTTAGATATGGTTACTGCTAGTCGTTCATAACTGAGGGTGGCTGTGAGTCCATCTACGTCTTCAGTTTTATGTTTCAGAAAGAAGAGACGTTTAACTGCAGTCTTACCTGCTTCAGCTAAACCAGCAAGGATAATTTTATAACCTAAACGTGCGTCTATTTCTGATTGATCGACCCATCCTTTAGTAGACATTACTTGGTTGACCTCTCTGGAGATTATGATTTATTACACTTAACAAAATATAATTTTTTAAAATTATAGAAATTATGATCAAATATCATATCACATATATCACTTATATCTCATTTATTATTATAAATGAGTTCAAATAATTCTTCAACTGATTTTATTGAGGAATTTTTTGTTTAGCTAATAATAAAAAGAATGGAACTATATTTCTATTATGTATCCAAATGAGTGCTTTATTCCGTAGGTATAAATAGAAAGGGGTTCAATCATGAAAACTCCTAGTGTAACTAGAAAATTGTTATTGATGGGACTTGGAGCTAGTGGAAAAAGCAGTATTCGTTCAGTAGCTTTCGAAGGCAAGTCCCCAGAGGAAGTTCTAGAATATAAAGCTACTATTAACTATACTCGCTCCATGAAAAATATTATAAATAATCCTTTTCAGATTTTTGACTGTGGAGGCCAAGAAAGTTTTATTTCTGTATTTGTTGGAGAGCAAGCTGAATATGTTTTTACTGATGTCGCAATTCTGGTATGGGTAGTTGACCTTTCTGATTTTGATCAAGTTTCAACAAGTAAATTTTATTTTAAACACGCTGTTAATCAATTAAGTAAGTTTGCACCCGATGCAGTCGTATATTGCCTATTTCACAAGATAGATCTAGTCATGCTTGATATGAGAGAAAATGTCATTAAAACGTTGGAGGAATTTTTTGTCCCTCCTAAGGATATGGAAATTCACTATCGAACCACCTCAATATTTGAGAGATCAATTTACATGGTAGCAGCGGAAATTGTGAGAATATTATTACTCAAAGATTCTAGAGCAAAGTCGGTCTCAGAAGCTTTACAAAAATTTGTAGCGAATACTGAAGAGCTTGCTGGAATTGCATTATATACTGATGATGGATTACCAGTTTTTGAGGAAGGAGATCTCACAGATGCAATATTAATCCCCGCAAACTTATGGTTAAGCAATTTAGACCGCATTCAAAACGAATTTAAAACTCAGACCACCTATAAAACTTTTCTTGAAACTGATGATTTCATGTTTGTTTGTGAACGAATTCAATCTGAATTAATTCTTACTGGAATCGCAAAAAAGGTCGCACCTCTCCAATACATCCTTGTCAAGATGGATGAAGTGGCTAGTGTCCTGAAAGATTTAGTTTAATGAAAGTTAGGATCCGCTATTGGATGGAATGCACCTCACTGATGTTGAAAAAGTTGAGGATAACAAGCTTGATAACCAAAGGCAAAATAAGATGCTGTTTGATATTCTGCATTTATTTATTCTATTTTTGGACTCTCAGTATTTCAATTGAAGAGAGTTGTTACCAAGAATCAATTGATCCTTTAGAGAAGCTCAGTGGAAGTATTGGTTTAACAGAGAAAGAACCCCCGATAATGATCCCCCGTTTAACAGGCCTAACATCAGAAAAGATTTCCTCAAAAGAATCTCTCATAAAAAACACCTCACACTTATGGGGTATCAAATCAAAGATTATAGATTCAGCAGAAGATGCTGTCGATAATAATGCATCTAATATAGATGGTGTTGTAGACAAAGGAAGTCATTTGAATTTTGGAAACCAACAAATGGGACCAGATGCTTCCTACGATATACTAAAAGAAGAGAACACTAGTGAAGCAACTCAAATAGATTTGGAAGTAAATTCATGGGACATTTCTAGGAACAAATGGTCAAAATCAGGCAGTTCACCCTATCTAGATAACCAAACTAATCCTTCAAATGATGTTTATGTTGAAAGTAAAGCAACTGGCAGTAAGAATGGGGATGAAGTTGGAAACTTTGGATTTCAGAAACCACATCTGACAGGATCAATTATCTCGGTCAAGTTACGAGTCTATGGCCATGCAAATTCTATCTCTCCTAGTGACACCTATTTTTCAGTGCATCTCGTAAATTCTACATCTGAAGTTTATATTATGAATTTCTCTGGTGAGCCTAATTTCATCTGGAAAGAGGTTGATGTAAGTTCTTATTTAAACACTTGGAGTAAAATAAATGATTCGAAGATTTTTTTGAGAACTGAAGATAACGGAAGCAAATCTGGTGGTTTAGTGTGTGATATTGCCATATTGAGAGTAACTTATTCACCATTACCCAATCATGAAATGGATGTTGAAGCTCAATGGACAACAGCTGATTATACTAAGCCAAACGCAGAGTTAGCTATCTATACAGGAAATTTGGGGGTGGAAGATCTCCAGGTAGATGTATGGAATGCGTCAGCATCATCATGGATCACGCTTATTCCCAGTTTAACCGCGAATTCATGGAATAACATAAGTGTTGTAGAATACTTAATTACATCTACTTTCACAATTCGTTATAGAGGACCTGCTGAAAGTTCAGATACCTCAAAAGATCAATGGGAAGTCGATATCGCTTTACTACACACATGGGACACTGATGA
>JBHLPG010000094.1:0-13554 GCA_048939725.1 Promethearchaeota archaeon
CCCTGAATAGTATATCAAGAAAACCACCTCTCCTGACATAATCGCTTACGATGAGTAGGGCTTTCCGTCGAATGTCTTGACTGTTCATAAAATACGCTGTTCTTACCAACTCTTGATCAATAAGATAAGGATGTCGTGAAATCCTAGATGGAAGCACAGAAGGAGGCCTAAATGTTACACTAAACCACGGAATTTTAAGAATTTGAGAAAATGAAATCGCAAGGGGTATAGCTTCTGGATGAGTTATTATTGCATCAAATTTTCCTCTCAAGTGATCTTGGTGGATAACGTGATATGCTAAAAGGTTCACCTTTTCGGGATAAGATAAGAATCTACTCATATCTACTTGAATAGGCACGGAACCTATATCAATTTCAATATCTGGTTGAATAAGATCAGTAGCTAAATTGAAGTTATTATGAAGAAAGCGTTCGAAAATATCCTCATTCTTATCAGGGATAGGAATCCCTCCCTTTAGGTAACGAGTAAATTGTGAGTAGGAAAATTTAATTTCTTCCGTGCCTAGAGAAAATTCCTTAATCTCATTGTATAATTCAAGAGCAGAAGAATATTTTTTTAGAATCAATCTAATGCTCTGTAAGACCATTTTCTTCCTAACAGCCGAATTATAAAACATTCTCTTATCTCACTTGCAGAAATATTCAATTAATTATTTGTTATTAGGTTTAATAACTCCTTTATATAAATGAATTGTGCAAATAATGAAATATTCCCTATTATCCATGCTCAAAATTTTGAATAAAGTATATAGAGTGCAAAATTCCAGAAATACTTAGGTTTCTAAAACGGACGGATTGGAATGAATAATTCACAATATTCTATAAAAGAAGTGGTAACAATGAGAGAAATTGCTATGACTGCTGCATTCATAGCTATGGTTTTTCTTTCTACCTCGCTGTTTTATATCGCGTTAGTGTCGTCTACAGGATTCTTTAACATAGGGGAAGCATTTGTTTATCTTGCTGCGTTAATAGGTGGTCCTATAGTTGGCGGATTAGCTGGTGGACTTGGTGCTGCCATGGCGGACATGATTTTAGGATACGGTTACTTTGCACCAGGAACATTAGTTTTTAAAGGATTAGAGGGATTTACAGCTGGCTTATTCTATCGAAAAGGACAGGAAATTGATCGGAGAATCCGTTATATTTTTCTTGCTGGAATTTCTATATTTCTGATTGCTTTCTCAATCTTTGTTATTACTCCTGAACTTCAACTTATGTTTATAGATTTAATCGGATCTTTCTTTGACATCCCTCCAGAGTTAGAAACAGCTCAAGGCTCTTCAACAATTAATGGTGCCTTTGTTCTTTTTGGTCAAGATGAAATAGGATTTGAACTTCCTGGCCTGATAATTCTTCTTGTAGTTCTTCTACTAATTGCTATTATATGGTTAATCGAATTTCGAGCAGGTGAAAAAGGTCAGATGATTCTTTCTTGTCTTTTAGCTGGACCAATCATAGTTGTCGGTTATTTCCTGTATGAAATTTTAATTTTAGGAGTTCCATTTGGAGGAGCACTATTTGAAATTCCCTTTAATATAGCACAGGTAGTATTCGGAATAGTTATCGCAGTTCCCATTATCTCATACTTAAAAGAGCTAGGAGTAATACCTTCAAAGGAGAAGGATGTCTCCAGCACAGCAATTAGGGGGCAGGATCAGCAGCCAAGTACCATTGAATAACTTCTAACAAAATCTACATTCCATTTACAATCAATTCGGTGACTTCTGATTGACTATACTAGAGATCAATAATTTATCAGTAAGATATCAGAATTCCTTGCAATGGGCATTAGAAGGGATAAATTTTACAGTTGAAAATGCAGAAATAATTCTTGTTGTCGGTTCTAGTGGTTGTGGAAAGAGTTCCTTAGCTCAAGCTATTTTGGGTTTGATCCCAGCTTTTGTTGAAGCTGAGATCCACGGAAAGGTAAAAATTAATGGAAGGTCATTAGATAAGCTTTCAAGGAGAGAGATTATTCAATATTTAGGTTACGTTCCTCAATATCCAGCAGATTTCACAATCAATATGTTGGTTGAAGAGGAGATTGCATTTTCATTAGAGAATCTTGCTCTTCCTAAAAAAGAGATTCAAACTCGTATAACATATGTGCTCGAGCAATTGGCAATTTCACACCTCCGTTATAGGTTAATGACCGAATTGAGTTCTGGTGAGCTACAAAGAGTAGCTTTGGCTACTGCTATAGCCCCTAAACCTCCAATATTAATATTTGATGAACCTATGGCTCGAATTGATCCAAGAAGTGAAATTATTCTAGCCAAGGTTTTACATAATCTATCTCGAGATGGACATCTCATAATAGCATTTGAACACAGGTTAGATTACTTATTACCCTTAGCAGATAGAGTTATCCTATTACGAGATGGTAAATTAATTGCTGAAGGAAAGCCAAGGTCATTATTAGCGAAAATGCAAGACGTTGATTTACCTGAAGTATCAGAGATCCATATTCCTAAATTAAATCGACAAATAGTTGAATTAGATGAAGCAAAATCACTTTTATTAAGGAAAATTCCTGAAAATGTATGATTAATCAAATTCAGAAGATTCCGGTATACCAATGAACTCCATTCAACTTGAAAACCTTTGGTTTCAATATCCTGACATGACGAACTACATTTTAAAGTCATTCAGTTGGGAAAAGGATAGATCTGGAACAATTGGATTATTAGGTACTAATGGTTGTGGAAAAACCACACTCCTCAAATTGATTGCAGGTATAATAATCCCATCAAAAGGAAGGATTCTGATTGATAACAAGAAAATATCAAAAAAAATACTAAAAGAGAAGGTTGTTTTCGTTCCAGAAAACGCTAGACTTTTCTTGGTTGGGCCAACTCCATGGAAAGATTTGTATAGGATTATTAAGAAACGTAAAAAGGTAGAAAAATTAATTGATGAATATGGATTCAGGAATTTAGCTGATAAAAAGCTGTATCATTTAAGTGAGGGACAACGAAGATTAATTGCCATTTTTCATGCATTTCAGGTACCTAGCCAATTTATTCTCTTGGATGAACCAACAGTCGGTTTAGATTCTAGTGGAAGACAATTACTTTTCCATTTACTTGAGAAGGCTAAAGAACAGGGGAAGATTATTTTTGTTTCCTCAAATGATTCCCGTATTTTCCCCCAAATGGATGAGCTAATAGTCATTCAACATGGAACTTTATTTCTGAATGGCTCTCCTAAAGAGGTATTATTTAAACTGGAAAGAAATACCGAATTAATTCCAAATCAGATTATTCGTCTAATAACCTCCATGGAAGAAATACTGGGTAAGGAACTACCTCATATTTTATCAACAGTAGAATTTAACAGGTTCATTGCTGATGGAGGGTTATTTTAATGGCTTTTACATTGAGAAGAGTTTATCAGGGATTTCTATATCGGCCAGCTGCGCTTCATGTGCACCCATTCATTGGAATATTGATTTTAGGAATTCAATTTTTGTTGCTGTTGATAACCAATATTCCTACACTGTTCTTTCTTTTAATCCTGGTTATTTGTGAGAACATTGTCTTCAGAAATACTCGTGGGAGTATTAGTTTGTTACGAGCTATAATTCCATTGTTAATATTTTTAGGATTAGTGACATTTGTATTTGGAGGACTAATCCAAGCTACGCTTGTTGTATTTCGATTATTGATTGGAGCATTAGCTTTTTCATTTTTCTTTGTTGTAACCAATCCATCTGACCTTACCCGAGTATTAGAAAAATTGAGGGTGCCTTCTAGAGTAGCTATATTACCAGCACTAGCTCTTATGATGGTTCCCCGCGTGGCAAAAGATGCCGAGGATACTTTTGAAACTCTTGCTTTACGTGGAGAAATCAAAGGTATTATTAGATGGTTACCTAAAACACTAGCTATTTTTATTGCATCCGTTCTCTATCGCTCTGAATTCTTAGCACAGTCACTTTATTATCGTGGTTTCTTAATCCAGAAACGTTCCCATTATCGCCCTGTCCCTTTTAAAAAAATTGATTTTAGTAGAGCATTCACGTGGATATTTGTTTCAGTAATAATAATCATTTTATATCTTAAATTAGCAGAATAGGATTCATACGTAGAAATTGTATCTTTCCATTTCTAATTCTAATTAGGGTATAATTTGCTTTGGCAAACATAAACAATGGAAATTTCTCATCGAAAAAAGTTTTATGAAGTAGATTAAGGACAATTACTGTAAATGACCCTCCATGACCAATAAGGCAGAGTTTTTGATTTATTTTTCCTTTGAATTGTTCTAGTGTTTGAAATAAACCCTTTGTAACTCGGTTCCAAAATTCTTGTAGGCTCTCGCCTTTGGGAAACGCGAATTTTCTATCAATCAGCATTAAATTGGCCACTAGAGGACCTCTTTCATCATATCCTTCTTCTAACAATTGTGTAAGAGATTCAGGTATTTGGGACTTCATGTCATTCTTATGACGACCAGTCCACTCTCCAATATCTATTTCGGATAACCAAGATTCTTCTTGAAGAAAAGCTGATTTATTGTATTTCGTAATAATATTCGCAGTCTGTGTTGTACGCTTATATGGACTCGTAATAATAGCATCGAATTTCAGGTTCTCAAGAATCTGAGCTATTTTTTCGGCTTGATTTACTCCAAGTTCACTCAGGGGAGTTTTAGGAGAGCTCCAGTGATTTAATTTCCCGACAGGGGAAGCGTGACGGATTAAGTATAATTCAAGATGAAGATCTCTTAAATCCATTTTTATTCACGATTAAACTTTGAGATTTCGCAATTATATCCAGAAACTGACTGAGAAGAAATAGTTGATGGAAGTATAATGATTTAAATTGAATGCTAAGATTGTGTCAGATGTCGAGGTAATTTAATTATGACTGAATATAAACCGATGTGGGGAAGACCATTTTATGATAAACTTCATTCGACTGACTGTATTATAATGGCTTGCAATACTCGTATAGTTAGAGGAGTGGTGGAAGGAATCCTGCAAGCTGCGAAAGATACTCAATCACCAATTATTTTTGAATTAGCCAAATCTGAGTCTGATCTCAAAGGCGGATATACTGGGTTAACTCCTAAGAAATACGCAAACATGGTTACAGAAGCAGCAAATAAGGTTCAATATCCCTATTATATCATCCATGGAGATCACATTAAGGTTGGCAAAATGGATGATATTCCCGAGGTCAAGGAGCTGATCTCTGCGCAAATTAAAGCAGGATATACCTCTTTTGCTATTGATGCGAGTTTTATGTATGATCCAGCTGGTTCAAACGATAGGGAACACCTTGCTAAAAATATTGAAGCAACCACTGAAGTTACTCGCTTTATTGAAGACAAATTCGGGCACAAGGATTTTGGTTTAGAAGTGGAAGTAGGAGAAATTGGTAAAAAAGATCCCAAAACAGGATTAGTAAAAACTACAGTAAGTGAGGCATCAACTTTCATCGAAGCTCTAAAGGAGAATGATGTGCATCCTCAATTTTTAGCTATCGCCAATGGTTCAGTTCATGGATTTCAATATGATGAACATGGAAATCCCTTACCACAAGTTGGTATTGATATTAAACTCACAAAGGCGATTGGAGCAGCCATTAAACCAATGGGGGTAAAAATCGCTCAACATGGAATAACAGGAACTCCGTTGGAAGTCATTGCTTCGGATTTTCCAAAAGAGTATCTTGGTAAAGGGAATGTTGGAACAAATTGGATGACACTTGCTTGGGATGTACTTAAGGTCTTTGAACCTAAACTCTACAATACTATCCATGGTTGGACTATTAATAATTATCATAAAGAAAATGTCCCTATCAATGAAACATTCCTTAAATTTAGTAAGCTAGCCATTATTGAACATTTCAATGAAATATATAGCGTGGAAAAAGAAACTGAACACGCCTTAGCACAAACAGCTTATGCTAGTGCATTATTTTTCCTGAAAGCATTCAATAGTTATGGAACAACTCGTCACTTTTGATGAAATTCATTCAAGGAGGATCAGCAGTTGCCTTTCAAACTACTTGGAATTAATGGATCCCCAAAGAAATCAGTGGAAAAATCCAACTCATACTATTTGCTTAAAACAGCATTAGACAGTGCAGAAAAAGCAGGAGCCCAGACTACTTTGATAAATCTCTCAGAGTATGAGCTAATTCAATGTAATGGGTGTGAGATCTGTACAACAAAACCATGTCCTTTAGACAAACAAGATGATTATCCCAAATTGGAAGAATTGATTTTAAATCATCAAGGAATTCTCATCGCTTCCCCTTCGTATTGGACTGGCCCACCTGGGATTTTAAAGAATGTTATTGATCGATCTCGAGATAATAAGATGCCTAAGCAGCTTTGGGCTGGGAAGATATTCTCTGCTATTGCAGTCTCTGGATTAAGAGTAGGAGGACAAGAAAGTGTTATTAATTCGCTCATACTTTTTGCATTAGGGCATGGTATGATAATCGTTGGAGGTGTTGGACATCCATGGTTTAATGCCCCTTTTCCAATGGGGACAATTATGTATGATACTGTAGATGAAGGGAAAGCTAAAGTCAAATTTCGATCTGTTAAGAAAGATCCGATTGCTACCAAGGATGCAGAAGTATTAGGCGATAGATTGGCGTCCTTTGGAAATAAGCTCTTCTCCTAAAGAGAGGTTTTTGTGATATTATGCCAGGTCCCAGACATGGAAGACGAAAAGGAAGAGGACGGGGATTTCGTGGGGGTCGGCCTAGAGTACAACCAGCAATTGCAGGGGATTATTCTTTGATAGAGGGGCAAACAACTCTTCGCTTAACCCCTGCAGAATTAGAAGCTTTACGATTGGCAGATGAAGAGAATTTGACCCAAGAAGATGCAGCTGAAAAAATGAAAATAAGTAGAGGAACATTCTGGCGACTTTTAGATAGAGCTCGGAAAAAAGTCACGGCTTCCCTAATGGAAGGAAAAGAGATTCGAGTTATCCTTGAAGAGAAACAGGAAAGAGAATAATTAATGGGAATGCGATGGAAAAAGAGAAAATTCCCCAAATAATCGCAGGGAGTTTTGTCACTCTTTGTGTTCTCTCTATTTTGATAATGATTCTCTTCTCTGATTTTTGGCTACCTCTTCTCACTGATCCCTCGATTCCCTACGCCACCATTACTTACTATTTATTGCCAATACTGATTGTTGTTTTTATTGTAGGTATAGTATTTTGGAAAAAAATCTTCCCAAAACCCACCTATGCTAGTGAACCACGCATTTCTACTAGGAACGTTAGAATAGGACTTTGTTTAGGCTCTCTATCCGATATTGGAACGAGAATCTTAGGAAGAAGTGAATATTGCCCTTTTGATGAACCTCAACTTCATTCCATGCTAAAATATAGTGCAGTATCTGTTTTGCATGGAGAAATAGAAACAATTATTGGTCCTTTTCCCATGAAAAGCAATTCTCGCGAAGAAATGCTTTATATCTCCTTTGGCTTTAAAACAATGGAAAAAGCATATGATTCTAAAGATTTGGAAACCTTCCTAGAAGATGGGGGAACCTTAGGAATTTTTCTACTTTATTATCCAGAACAATTGGATTCCTCAATATTATTGAAGAAAAAATTTATTACGAACACCTTTATTTCTGCAACCAATGATATTACCACTGTAACTGATTTAATACCTGAAAAATTGGCTCGTATTGAGGAAAATATCCAATTTTTCTCATTATTTTGAACTATAGAATGGATAAAAAGTGAAAAAACCTTATTATCTATTATTAATGATTACAACTTGTCTGATTCTTCATCCTGCGATTTGCGAGAATACCATTGATGAAGCCAAGGATCTTTCTGATTCTATCTCACTCAAAGGATCAGAGTTACAGCAGAATCATACCTTAAGCACACCATATATCTTATATCCAAAAGAAGGCCAAGTTGTAAATGGAACTGTATGTGTTAAATGGACAGAGGCAATAGATTCAGATGGACACTCTGTTCGTTACTCTTTCTTAACTTCTCATGACGGTCTACGCTGGAAACTCGAAGCATCTGACATTGAAGAGACCTACTTTTATTGGGATACAGAGGCGATATGGTATGAGTACCATATTAAGGTAGAAGCTAAATGCTCAATTGGATCGATAAGCTCCGATAGTATAGAGATTGTTGTTGAAAATTATTCCCCTGAGTTAAAATTCCTGTTAATACTTCTTCTTTTCCTAATAATATTTCTCCTCCTAATTGGAATAATCGTATATCGTAAACGAAGCCGTATGTCTCCAATAAAAGCAATTCCTAGCATAAAGGATCCAAAAACTATTAAGCTTGGGTTATGTTTAGGGTCTTTTACCGATAAGGGACTTAGCATTAAAGGAATGAATACCAACTGTCCTTTCTCTCCTGAACAAATTGAACCAATACTTGAATATAGTGCAGCTCTCTTTCAACACGGAAAAACTGATACCATGTATGGCCCTATTCCTATTACTAGTTTGAAGGAAGAGCTACCAGAGATAGAGTCTTCACAAACCCACTGGTGCTTTGTCACGTATTGGATGAAAGTAATGGATAGTTCAGTTGAAGATCCAAGGATAAAAAAACTTGGAGGAGTAGTTTCAGCTGTTATACTGTTTTTTTACCCAAAACAAATCGACAACATGGTTATGGTTAAGAAAAAAAACATTTCTGAGATTTTCAATTCCTTAATAAGTTCAGACACTGATATTTCAGAGTTTACTATCGATACTCTAAATAAAATCGAAGAATATATGATTAAACTATTTATTTCATGAATTACATTGTTTCTTGTGAGAAGACTCGATCACATTTTGAAAGGATATCTAAAATATTGTAATTCTAAACATAGGGAAATTACACATCTATATCTATTTAAGAAAGATTAACGGAACTTATAGAGGGTATTAAAAATGGCGGGACTCTCTCTTGATTTCATTATTAGTCTTTTTACTATTTTAATATTGATGACCTCGACAATACTATCGTTATATAGGTTTATACAAGTAAAGTATAGACAATATCTTTACATAGCTCTTAATTGGTTTGGAATTGCGTTCTGGTTAATCCTTATGGTAGTTCAAATGTTTATAGTAATAGCTGGAGTCGATTCTGAATTAGATCTTACTAATATTCCACTATTAGCTGAATTCTTAGAATATTTTGGACTAAACTTTGAAATTTTCATGCAACCAACTTCTTTTTCCCATATAATTGGCTTAATCGCTATGTTCAGCATCTTACCCTCAATACTGGTTCTAATACTGTTTGTTGATTTCAACCGAACTTCTATTGATCCAATTAAAACAGGAGTATTAGGAGCAGTTTCTATTGCTTTTATACTCACCGCATTGGCACCTGACCAAGGATCGTTCGCCCCATCTAAATATACTTTTCTTGCCCAGGTTCTAATGCAAGCTTTCTGGTCTCTTTTATGGATTATCCATGCTGCTAAACTCTATATTTATAGCCCTGCGAAGTACCAAAAATATGCACTTATAACATTAGTTGGAACTATCCTTGCAGGAGTGATTCCTACTTTTAACACAGTCACACATATAATTCCAGCAAGTTTAGGGATTAGTGAGTTGTCATTCGCAGTTGGGATATTGTTTATTGCTAGTACTTTTTTTTATCAACCAGGATTATTATTTATCCTTCCTTACCGAACTTCTCGTCTAGGTGTCTTCAATGAGAAAGGATTACCTCTTTTCTCCCACCAATGGATTAGTAGTGAAGACAACCCAGTTGTGGATCTATTTTTTAGCGAAATGAAAGAAGGAATAAGTTCTATTCTAACGGAATCAATCAAACATAAGAATGTTCGTGAAATCCATTTAGATAAATCCATTTTGATTATCAATCGCTACGAAGACTTCTCTTTCGTATTACTCACAACACAGACATCGAAGTCGCTAATAACTGCTTTAAATACTTTTTCTGTGAGGTTTGTGACGAAATTCGAAGAATTACTTGCTAAAGGGGTGTTCATCGATCCTAAGGACCATACAGCTGCGTCTGCGATTGTTACAGAGTGTTTTCCCTTCCTACCCTCATAAAATACTCAGGGATTGGCTATTCTGATTAAAATTTTCCCTCAAATTCCTTCATAATAGAATCGATATCCTTTTTTTCATCTTTATCAACAATGCTTTCCACACTGGGACTCTCACTACGATGGCTTAAATGAGTTTCAACCTCTGCTTCTTTTTTAAAGCTGGCAATTGCTTCAAGAATATCTAGCATCCCCTCCCCTGATTTGGCACTACAAAAAACATGAGTATGAGAAATATTGGAGAGATAATCTGGAGTTGTAGTAATAAGGTCAATTTTATTGATTGTAAGCAAAGAGAAAGACCTGTATGCTGGATAAGCTTCGTGAAATTGAAGATATTCATTATAATCATTCTCTTTGGTCACATCAATCACAAAGAAGATCCTAACTGGATTCTGCTCAAGGGCAACTTCCCAATATTTTCTAAAGCCTGGTTGTCCCCCAATCTCAATGATTCTCACCTTTGCTACATTTTCTTCACGAAAACCAAGTGTTGGTTGAGGATCATGGAATTCTCCAGTTACAAGTCGTCTTAAAATGCTTGTTTTTCCAGCTTCACTCGGCCCGATGAATAAAATAAAGCCTTTAATTAATCGAAGAAAGTCAGATAGCATTGTATAAGCCTCAAATTTTGGGAAAAATATTCAGTATGTTTGTTGTGAATCGTGGAGCAATATTATAATAAGGAACTGCATTTGGCTGAGAAGGAAATACCAAACAACCATGTTCCTCAAAAAGAATGAAATCTCGTGACGTGTAATCTCGTGGAATGTCGGTTTTCAAAGGAAAAAGCTTAATCTGGGATAGATTGAGATCCTTCGGTAGAAGATAATCATTTTTAGTAATCATTAGAATCTTATGGGCTGGTGTAAAGTTCTGACGATCAATTACCAAACTCAGTACCCCAGATTTTTCTTCTTTATCCAGATAGATTGAATTATTAATTATTCTGATAGTTTTATAATGTTTTAAACAGACTTCGATTTTAAACTTGATTTCTGATGGATAATTTAGTAACTGGTGAGGAATAATTGATTCATATTCCCTAGTCAGGAAATTGCCCAATTCCGATAGTAACTTCTTATAATAAGAGTAAAGTGACTCTAAGTATGTTAGATGGTTCTTAACAAATGAATCTAAGGGGATCCGTGGTTGAATTAGCATAGCTTTCTTACGTTTTTGTTTTTTGTAGACAATATGAAATATTTCTGGATGAGAAAAAATAATATTATCATATTCAAGAGTTTTTTTCTCTGAATCTTCTCCATTAAACCCCACTAGGCGATACATCTCATCTCGTGGGAGGAGCTGATGAAGATACTGGCATGCAATAAGTTGAGCTAAAGCTTCTTCTCTAGGATACAATGCCTTAAAAGCTTTGACAAATAAGTCTTTCATCTCTGATTTCTGTTTAATCCTTAACGTTTTTAGGAGAAATCGAACAGCATTCTGTTGAGCTTTAAACCTATCCTCCAAAAGGGACTCAAGACTGGAGATCGTTAACATAAGAACAAGTGCTATAGGCATTAATTCTGGATTTTTTCGGATATACCCCTTATTTACGAGTTCAGCTACCCGGATACTAACAGTAGGCTGGGAAAGAAATGGAAGAAAATCAGTTAGAAGGTTAAGAGTGGTAAAACCACCAAGACGAAACATCATTACTAAGATATGAGCATGTTGTTCGGTAATATCGTCATGGTCCAAAAGATTAGTAAAGAGAGGTTCAAATCTTGTAATTTCTTTTATTTCCCTTAATTGAATGTGGGTCACAACTCCAAAAGGGACTAGCTCGTGGGAAAGGAAGCACAACTTGCCTTTTAACTTTTTGCATCGTTATAGCTGAATAGAGGTAAAAATTATAACACAGAAAAAGCCCAAAGAGGGGAGCTTATAGTCTCAGGAAGTCACCTACACACGATTCTTATGTTATTATATGATTCGAAAGATATTTATAACATATTATTATATAAATTATTGGCTTTTTATAATACTGAAGAATTCAACATTTCATTATAAAGCCTTTTACGATTCCTCTGGCAACCTGGTTTTGTGATATTATGATTTCAAAAGATAAGAAAAGTACTTTTCCCAGATTTAGCTATACTTTTCACCACGTTTCCAAGGATTCCAACCTAGAAGTCAACTTAAGAAAATCTCTACTCAAAAAAAGAAAAAAGAAAAGAAAATTGAAGAAAAAAAGGAAAAGAAAGTTAGAAAATCGAAGAAGTACTCAAATTAGGCTAGTTTCTTAGAGAAATTCATCCTTCCTCTCAGGCTCACTAGATGAGAAATGTGGGTTGATGCGGACTGACATTTTTCAGATCTAAGAGCAGCTTCCTATCTGAGGAATACTACTTCCTGTAGTGAGGGGTCCCCTTATAGGTTAAAAGCGATCTTCTCTTAGGTTGAAAGACAACCAAAGATGTCTTTGATCCTAGTATAAAAAAATAGAAACAAAATATCCAACCACATCACCCACTCCTTCACACAGGGGGAGCTTGTATTTTTAAGCCCGTTGTAGTGAGACAAATATCGATCCAAATATAATTAACATTATACCTATGGCTTGAAGAGGCTTTAGTTTTTCTTTTAACACAAGAACACCAATGGTGACTGATATAAGAGGATTGATGGAGGAAATTGGTGTCGCTCGTGCGGCTCCGATCAGTTCAATAGAGTTAAAGAAGCTAATCGCACCAATTCCCCATGAAAGTATTCCACCTATACCAAACACAACCCCTACTTTTGGTGTAATATGCTTAAGGGAAGCAGGATCGTCTTTCCCTTGCGTATAGTTATAGATAGTGTTAATACTCCACAATATTATGAAAAATCCAGTTAACATACCAAAACGTACTGTTGCTAAGGAATACACGTCAACTTCTGGAAAATCTAGAAGCAATCTTAATGAATAGACGCCTAAGCTCCAAAAGACAGCAGCTGTCACCGCTAACACTATTCCGCTTTTTATACTACTTTCTACCTCTGAATCAGCTATTTCTTCCTGTTGAGATAAAAACCCTAAGCCTATAACTAAAACAATTATTCCAATTATCACAACATATGAAACTGTCTCAAGTCCAAAAATTATCAACCACACAGCAGTGAATAGAGGGTAGATTGAAGATATGGGCATAGCTTTCGAAACATCCATCCGCTGGAGCGACCCGAAAAACGAAAGATCACCCACACTCACAAAAATGCTGGAAAAAAATAGAATTGGGAATACTTCCCAGGAGAATAATATCCCCACTGACGCGAATCCATTCACAAAAAAAGTCACTAATGCAATGAATGGGACTGCAATGGATCCTCGAATAGCGATTGTCAAGAACAAGGAGTGCTCTGTTTTTATGACAATTTTATAGAGAGATGCACCCAACCCCCAGCAGACTGCTGCAAGAAGAGCTAATAGTACTCCGAATGTCTGATTATCTACCAAAAATGTTACCTTCGTATTTTGAGATTGTGTATTACAATGAATAGAC
>JBHLPG010000095.1:0-13529 GCA_048939725.1 Promethearchaeota archaeon
CTTCAAAAAGAGTCATCTCAAAAGTGGGTTAGCATTATTAAGACCCATTCTGCACCAAAAATTGGCCGGGGGATAATTGGTTACTTTTTCATTTCAGTTGTATTGGTTATTATTCAAATATTCATATCTAATATTATTCATACACTTTTCTCCTCTGATATTTTTCTTATATTTGCAGCTTATACTCTATTTTATTTTATCGCGTTTTCTATCCCATTCTGGTTGAGTATAACCTCGGAGTATGCTCAATATTAGATTTGATGATTTCCTTTTTATGGGAAAAGTGTCAATAAATTTAAAATCAATCCTGATAAGGATGTATTATAGATATTTTCATCTTAACTACATGTCAGAGGGTATTGAAAATGGATCGTAAATTGATTGTTATCCCCATTGCTATTGGATTAATAATTTCTGGAGTATTCTTCCTTGTTATCCTTTCGAATCTATTAGTAGAAGAACCTGTAGAAGAAATTAAAATCCCCACAAGGATTACTCGGGGCCCATTCCTTTCAATGGTGACCCAAAATTCAATCTATGTATCTTGGTGGACTGATGAACCAGGTAATAGTACTGTTCGGTACGGAATAGATCAAACAATGGATAGTTCGCTTTTTAATGCGACAGAGGTAATTAAACATGAGATGAAGCTAGAGAATTTAATTTTCAATACAACATATACATACCAAGTGCAGACAGCGAATTTTACGAGTGAGGTTTATACATTCAAAACAGCACCAGGATTTAGTGCCCCTGTGACATTTTCATTCCATGGAGACAATCGTGGCGAATTTTATACTACTACAATCCCAGAAAAATTTGAACCAATCCTAAAGAACACGAACGCTTCACAACCAGATCTCGTATTTGCAGTGGGAGATCTAATAGCAAATGATGGTATATATGAAAAGGATTTGAGATTTTTACAAAAACAATGGGATACTTATTTTGAGGTAATTGATAATTACACACACGAAACTCCCTGGATTTATCTGATAGGAAATCACGATGCTCCTCTTAATAAAAATGAGAGCTCATTTACAGATGTATTTGTGCAACCGAAAACTCCCGACAAACTAGAACGTTACTTTTCATTTGATTATGGACCAGTTCATTTTATTATATTAGATACAGAACGAGACGGAGGAAATACCTATGAGATAGTAGGGGAACAATGGGACTGGTTAGTGGAAGACTTATCATCTCCAAGGCAAGCCATACATACATTTATTATAATGCATAAACCTCTAACTTCCCCTTATGTACCTCCTTATTGGACTAATCAACGAGGATTGTATGCTCGTGAGGAAACGGGAGCTCTATTTCAACAACTCTGTGAAAATTCCTCTGTAACTGCGTTAATATGTTCTCATGATCATATGTATTACTATGATCAAATCGGTAGCCATAATCTAACTCAGATTGTTACTGCTGGAGCAGGTGCTCCATTATACGTTTATGATGAAAGCTTGGGTGGTTTTCATCACCATACGGAGCTTGAAATCAACTGGAAAGATATTCAAGTCAAGGTAGTTAAAGATAATGGAACAATAATGTACGATTTCATGTTAGAGACTCCCTATGATCTAGATTTCCCAAATAAACCGAAAATGACAGAGGTTACATATTCTTCCTTAGATTGCAGGACTGGAGATAGTATCGATATTGAGGCTACAATAGAGGGAACATCACTGGATGCGAAGCTTTACTACAGTTTTAATGGTTTGAATTGGTACAATCAATCATTAACGTCATTGGGGCAAAATTATTCGGGTAGTATTGAATGTACAGAAGCCACTGAGATTGGACAATTCTACATTGACGTAAAAGATGATACAAATAATAGAACTATTTCAGATCTTTATTCTTTCACTGTAGAGTCGACTCTAGCAAAAAAATTAGCAACCAAGCCTAATCCATCCTTTATTATTCGAGTAGATTCAGGAGAAAAAGTGATCACCCCAAATTACGAAACACAAACGTTCGTAGATTCGTTGATATTACTAGAAAAAAGAAGGTAAGAAACGGATTCATTAATCTATTCCGAATCCAATTCCTGTAAGTACCTTATTAGGATTATATTTATTCAAAATTTTTGCAAATTCAGTATCTGTGTCGCCAATGAAGGAGCTAAGAGGTTTATCAGTTTCATAATTGTTTGAAACACAAACTTTTGCGATTTCGATAATCAAAGGTTCATAAGCTGCCTCATTATTGGGGAGGAAGGAATGAAATCGCAGTATAAGTCGTTCTTCGTCCTCTCCTGGAGCTTTAAAGACTAGTGGAGCAGAAGCCATAACGAGTTTATCACCCTTAAACACCATAACAGCCTTATTGCCTTTTTCCTCAGCATCCTTGAGTACACGATCTCTGAAATAATCAATGATATCTTTATCCGATCCAAATTGACCAACATATCGTCCGTCAGCCTTGATCAGATCAACCAATAGGCCAACATCATCAGGAGTAGCTAAGCGAGTTGTGAATTCTGTCCCTGTGTATTCCGACTTACTTACTTCATTAACATCAACTTCGTATCTATGTCCTCTAGTTTTTTCCACCAATCCTTTCCCTTTGAAAAAATCCATCACTTTCTTGTTATCTACAGCAGCATTCATTCGAATTGCATATTTTTTCGTAATTTCACGCTTTTTGATATAATCAAGCATATCATCGAATAATCTATCTTGGACTTCCTTTGGGCAGTTTTCAAGGGCCCAGGGGTAACCTAAGTGTGTTTCCTCTACAGATTCATAATCTCGTGCTTGGATATATGCTAAAGGATTTCCCTCTTCATCGAGAGCATAACATACGGTTTTTGGGTCAATCTTTTCGCGTTCATATCTTTCAATAATCTGTTGGGCAGCCACAGGCTGAGAACTGGGATTATTCTCATTATAAATCTTCGCCTGAAGCTCTTCAAGGCCTTTCTTTGGTTCCCAATTCTGGTAAACTATTTTCATTATTGATCACTCCGTTAAAATTACTTTAGAGAAGTTTTATTTTTTCTTAAATTGTTGAGAATATGGTCTCATTTCTATAAGAACTATTAATAAGTTATTATCTAGGCAAAGTCCATAAGAACTCTAAAGGAAATAATTAACTCCCTGCGATTAATTCCTGGATTAGTGAGTAATAATGGATAACGAACAGTTCCAAGATGCGGTTGCATATTCTCAAAAACTAATGAGAGAAATAACTGACGAGAAAACGATTCTATTGTTTAAAGATAAAAATCTATCACGCGTCATTGAATTTTTACGAACTCACAAAGGCGCGATGACTGTCCCAGAGTTAGAGGAGTCATTTAAGAGCATTGGTGATGAGAAGTCGGATAAAACCATATATCGTTATCTCAAAAAACTTGAAGATGCTGGTCTAGTTATACAAGCTGGAAAACGAGTTTTTGCATCTGAAACGAAAGTTAAGACTCAAACTCTTTACATGAGGTCTGCTAAAGTCTTTTATATTGTCAAACCTGAGGATGAAGAGGAAGCCTGCCCTGAAGAAAAGAAAATAACTGAAGCTATTGGGATTTCAATTGGTAAAAAGATGAATTTGAGATTAAAGTCAGTGGAGTGCTTAGAAAAATTCCTGAAAAGATTTAGGGTACAATATTCCTCTTACCCGAGAGAAATCATAAAGAATGCTGAAGATGAGATTACTCACTTATTAGAGGATTTGGATTTCGAGTACTCCAAAAGCCTAATAGAAATGATAAGCTTGTTAGCCCTCTTAAATGATAGGATTGAGTGGCAAATAGACCTTAAGAAGTGCTTTGAATAACCAATTTTCTCTTTAAAGAATTAACAGGAGACATATTCCAAAATGAAATCCCAGCAAATTCGGTTTTCGAATGAAATTTTCCCATCAATAATTCCTCAGCCAGTTAAAATGAGGTTCAATTCTGGTAGCTTCAGTGTTAACGACAGGACAATCATTCAAACTGATTTAGAACTAAAGAAGATAAGTGAATACCTAAAGGAATTAATTACTCCACCAACTGGATTTGATCCACAAATAGAGGTAGGATTATCTAAGCACTCCCCAAAAAACGTTATAGTTTTAAACCTCCTCAATGAATTGAAACTCGGTAGTGAGGGTTATCATTTAGTAACCAATCAAGATAATATACATATATCTGCTTCTACTCCCGCTGGCGTATTTTACGGCATTCAAACGTTACGACAACTTCTTCCTAATGAAATAGAAATGCGAGAATTTGTAGAGGATTTTCAATGGGTTATTCCTTGCGTTAAAATAGAAGATTTCCCACGCTTTTCTTGGCGTGGATTCATGTTAGACGAGGGAAGACATTTTCAGGGAAAAAACATTGTTAAAAGATTACTTGATATAATAGCTCTTCATAAACTGAATACTTTTCATTGGCATTTGACGGAAGATCAGGGGTGGAGAATTGAGATCGAATCTTATCCTCAATTAGTTGAGATCGGTTCAATAAGAGAAGGAACACAAATTGGGGGGATGAGGAGTTTCCTACGAAAGAAAAAAAGGCTCGATCCTACCACACACAGTGGATACTACACTCAAGAAGAAGTCAAAGAAATTGTTTCATATGCAAAAGCTCGTTATATTAAAGTTATTCCTGAAATAGATATACCAGGTCACTCTATGTCTGCTTTGGCAGCATATCCTAAGCTTAGTTGTACTGGAGGGCCTTTCAAGGTTCAAACGACGTTTGGAATAAAAAAAGATGTCCTCTGCCCTGGAAAAGAGGAAGTTTTCACTTTCTTATATGATGTATTGAATGAATTGATGAAATTATTTCCCTCTAAGATCATTCATATCGGTGGGGATGAGGTTCCTAAGTCTCGGTGGAAAGAATGTCCTGCTTGCCAGCAAAGGATAACAAAAGAGGGATTAAGTGATGAAAAGGATCTGGAAACTTATTTTATTAATCGTGTTGCTTCATATTTAATAGATAAAGGTATTAAACCAGTTTGTTGGAATGATGTTCTTGATGAAAGATTAGTACCTGGAGTAATCGGTCAGCATTGGCTTCGGGGTGACGATAAAGTCCTTGAACATTTAAGAAAAGGAAGACAATTTGTTATATCACGATTTTTTTATACTTACTTAGATTATCCGTATACTATGAC
This sequence comes from Promethearchaeota archaeon, assembly GCA_048939725.1. Classification (GTDB taxonomy): domain Archaea; phylum Asgardarchaeota; class Heimdallarchaeia; order Hodarchaeales; family Hodarchaeaceae; genus Hodarchaeum. The sequence continues at coordinate 5,121 of JBHLPG010000095.1, forward strand.
ACCTTTGAAGAAATCTTATTCCTTTGAACCTGTGCCAGATGAATTAGAAGAGGAATATCATGCTAATGTCCTTGGATTGGAAGCGCCAATCTGGACAGAATGGGTTCCTACTATTGATCGCTTAGATTGGCAAGTTTTCCCACGACTTACTGCACATGCTGAGACTGGATGGACTTTGAAAGGCAATAAAGATTACTCTTCTTTTAAGGCACGCTTAGAACGATTCCTCCAACGATTGAATTTATTAGGGGTCAGAGCAGCACAATTAGAAAAAGTTGATCCAAGTTTTCTTAAACGATTCTTTTACCCTCTTGATATGCTTAGAGATCCTCAAAAAAACGTTACAAAAGATGAGTAACTATTGAGGTCAATCAATGAATAATGATTTATTTGAAACATGTAAGAAGGCAGCAGCAGACGAAGCAGTTGAGAAAAATATTGATAGAGATATGATCTTGGGGATAGGAAGTGGATCGACAGTTGTCTATGCCGTAAAAAAGATCGCAGAGTTGGTTAAATCTCAAGATCTGAATTTAAGATGCATTCCCACCTCTTTTCAGTCGTTTCAATTAATTATTGAAAATGGATTAACTTTGGCATCATTAGACCAATATCCGCAAGTTGATGTTACTATCGATGGTGCTGATGAAATCGATAAGCATTTGAATCTTATCAAAGGGGGTGGGGGATGTCTAGTTCAAGAAAAGATTGTTGCTTCAAATTCCAAAGAGTTAATCATTATTGCTGATTATGGTAAGAAATCAGAATTTCTTGGAGAGAATTGGAAAAAAGGAATCCCTATAGAAATTATTCCATTTGCTTACGTTCCATTAATGAACAAAATGAAGGCACTTGGTGGAAAACCTCAACTTCGTATGGCGCAAGCTAAAGTTGGTCCATTGATTACTGATAATGGAAATTTCATTTTAGATGTAGATTTCGGAATAATAAAAAGTCCTATAGAACTCAATAGTAAAATCTGCGTAATTCCTGGAGTTGTTGACACTGGGTTATTCATTGGAATGGCTTCTAAGGCGTTTATCGGGGAAAAAGATGGGAGTACACTGATTATAGAGGGGAAAAATCTATAATTAATCTTAGAATGAGTTCTATTGTATAAAAAGAAGGAAATATTAAATTGGTTGTTACAACAGAACTCAGAGACATCATTATCACCGATATGGTACATTCTCCTAACCTGGGCCTAGAGGATTCGATTAAAAAAGCGTTGGAACCACTTGGCGGGCTTAAATATTTCGTGTCACGGAATGATTCGATTATTCTAAAACCAAATTTCAATACTGGAGATCCCTTTCCTGCAAGTACAGATCCAGAATTCTTAGATGTAGTATTACGACTTATCTTGAAACACACCCAAAATGTTGAAATTGTAGAATCTTCAACACTCAGAGCAAATACAAAAGAGATAATTGGAAGAAGAGTTGGTGGAGTGCTGAAAGAGTTAGATATTCCTGTAATCACGGAACAAGACTTTCAATTCACACGGGTTGATCTCAAGTCCAAGGGAGCAAAATATTTTAAATCAGTTAAATTCCCCAAGCGAATTCTTGAACCCCACAAGAAAATAATTCTTTTACCTTGTCTTAAAACCCATTTCATTGCTCAATACACAGGAGCGTTAAAACTTGCCGTTGGATTTATGGAACGAAAACAACGCGTCAGGATGCACATGAGTTGGCGCGTTCCAGAGAAAGTTGCTGAATTAAATCTTGGTTATAAGCCAGAATTAATTCTTATGGATGCTCGGAAAATTTTTGTCACCCATGGTCCAGCTTCTGGAAAGATAGAAACACCTATGAAGATTTTAGCTGGAACTAACCGAGTATCTATAGATATTGAGGGAGTTAAGATCATCCAATCTTATCTTGAGAAAAACAAATTGGGAAAAGATCCATTAAATGTTGGGACAATAAAACGAGCTTTAGAGTTAGGGATAGATGATTCCTGACTTGTAATTACGACTATACACAGGACAGAGGAGAAATTGTGGGACTATCATACACACACTTAACTGTGTAATCACGCTACAGGAACCATTGAAGATTACATTAAATCCGCTATTGAACTTGGATTAGTGGAGATCGGAATTAGTGACCACTTCCCAATGGAACTATTGCCAGAGCACTTTCATATCTATGCAATGACATTGAACGATTTTCCAAACTACATTGATGAAATTAAGCAATTAAAATTGAAATACCGCCACCATATTGATGTAAAAATATCATCAGAGATCGATTTCTTTCCTGAAGCATTTAATGGGTATAAAAAGCTTTTATCCCCTTATATGGATGAATTTGACTATATTATTGGATCTATTCATGCAATTCCATGGAGAAACCATGATGCAATCCCTGTTGATGAATTAGAGGCTGTTCCTTTGATAAAGGAATTAGGAGTGGATCGTTTTCACATAGAATATTATGATAATCTCTTAAAAATGGTAAAAACTGGGTATTACGATATCATTGGACATTTGGATCTTCCTAAGAAGTATGGACTATTCCCCCAAGATGCTGAGAAGATTTGGCAGAAAATTTTACAGGTCTTAGATGAAATTGAAAGATCCGATCTTGTAGTAGAAATCAATACCTCTGGATTAAAAAGGAAAGCAAAGCAGGTATATCCAAGTGAGAAGATAATCAAGGAATTAATACAACGAAAAATTCCAATTGTTCTTGGTTCGGATGCTCACTCTCCTCAAGCTATTGCCTTTAAATTTAAGGAAGTTATTGAGAAAACAAAACAATGGGGATTAACAGAGTTAAGTCAATTTAATGGAAGGGCGAGAAATGCAGTTAAAATTTAAGGGGTGTCTTGTGTAGCCGCTATAGAGGCAGATTGATGTATAGGAGGGTCCAAATCGGAGTTTACTCTTATGAATAATGGTCCATGATAATTCAAATATTGTATCAAACCATTTAGATCAAGATTAGAGGAATTCATATTCATCATCTTTTCAGATCATTGATCTGTTTAGAACTCATTTGTTGAGAGTTTTTAAGGTCGGGGGGTGCTTTATCAAAATTTTATTACAGTTTTTTAGACAAATACTCCAGTAAAGTTAAGGATTCAAAAATTAAAACCGACCAATTTAATGTGATAATTCCATTCCGAACTACTGACTTAATTGAATTGTAGATTCAATTATATTATAATTCGTACGCAGATATTTTGTTATTCCTGACATGAGTTGCTTGTGTTCCTCATCTGACATATTAGGGTTATTTACCTTCATGTGAGCAGAAAAAACAAGCATTTCTGGCGTGATTGTCCAAAAATGAACATTAAAGAGGTTTTTTACTTCGGGAAATTGAGTTTTCAACTCATTAGATACCATCTCAATGTTTAATCCTTTAGGGGTCATTTCCAACAAAATTCTTGTACTTTCCTTCAAGATTCCAAATGCCCAAATTGCAATAATCAAAGAGATGAATAAACTGACGAGAGGGTCGATAAAAGACCATCCTGTTAAATAGATAACAACGGCAGCTAGTACAATCCCAATTGATGATGCTGTGTCTCCAATGATATGATAGAACAGTCCCTTAATATTCAAATCATTTTTAATACTTCCTTGAAGAATAAAAATACTTAATATATTTACTCCAAGACCAACCAGTGCTATAACTAGCATTTCAAAGGCCAAAATTTCCAACGGATAGATAATTCTAAAAATCGCTTCATAAATCAAGGTAATTACAATTAAAAGAAGAAATAAACCGTTAACAAAAGCAGCTAGAATTTCTGCCCTGTATAAACCAAAAGTTCTGTGATGACAGGGTGGTTTACGTGCGATCATTATTGCGATTAAGCTTACTGTAATCGCAAAACTATGTGTAAACATATGTCCAGCATCACTAATAAGTGCGATACTGTTTGTAACAAGTCCTCCAATCACTTCAACAATCATTACGGTCGCTGTAATTAGTAAAGATAATAACAACCTCTTCTTCTCCACGGTTCGGTACTCAAAAAGATGATCAGAGAAAGGATTTTCAATTTTATGATGATCCATTATTAACCCTTTGTCAATAGCCAATTATAATCATTTACCATATTTCACATAGGAAATTAAAAAGAAATCCACCTCGAAAATCAAAAGTCTGTTTGCAATAATTAATTTAAGAGAAATATTGGTTGTTCTGAATTATGACGCAATTTAATCTTGAATCTATCCCGAGAATTCCTCTCTGTTTACTACCTACCCCAATTGTCCCGTTGAAAAGGTTAACTCAACATCTTGGTGGAGCTGAGATTTTCATGAAAAGAGACGATTTAACTGGTGTTGCTTTCGGTGGGAACAAAAATCGAAAGTTAGAATTTCTATTAGCTGATGCTAAAGAAAAGGGAGCAGATGTGATTGTAACAGAAGGAGCTCTACAATCAAATCACTGTCTTCAAACCGCTGCCTGCTCGGCAAAATTAGGTTTAGAGTGTGAATTAGTTTTATCAGGAGAGGATCCTGACTTCATAACAGGGAATCTTCTATTAAACCAGATTCTTGATGTTAAAATCCATAGAGCTAAAGATAGTGTTGAACGGAAAGAGCTTTTGATAAGAGTTGAAGAGGAACTCAAAGCTGAGGGTAAGAAGCCCTATATGATCCCAACAGGTGGTTCCACAGGTGTTGGGGCTTTAGGTTACTTAAATTGTATCGCTGAAATCGTTCGGCAATCAAAAGAACTAGGGATCTCTTTTAGTCATCTTATTCACTCAACTGGGAGTGGTGGTACTCAGTCAGGATTGTTAATAGGGAGAAAGATTTATTCTCCAAATTTAGAGATTTTAGGGATAAATGTTGGTGATCCCACTAAGAGATTGCAGAAGGAAATTAAAAGGATTATAAAGGAATTTAATCAGGATTGGGGTTTGGAACTAATGATTGGAGATGAATCGATTAAGATTCTGGAAGGATACTTTGGACAGGGTTATGGTATTCCGACTCAAGAAATGATTGATACAGTTAAGTTAATGGCAAAATTAGAGGGGGTATTTTTAGATCCAGTTTATACAGGAAAGGCCATAGTCGGTTTAGTTGACCTAGTAAAAAGTGATGTTATTCCAAAAGACGATAATGTCCTATTCCTTCATTCAGGGGGAGGACCCTCAATCTTTAATTACAAGGATATCTTCGCTACTCATTGTTGAAAAGCACTTATAGTATCCATTGCTAATTCAGGCGTACAGTTATGGGGTAACATCACAACAGGAATATCCGTACCAAGCTTTCTTAGTTCTTCATATCGTGCCACAACATATTCAGGGGGCCCAACAACCGCAATGCGTTCAAGCATCTCCTGAGTAACAGATTTGGCAGCAAGTTCTCTATCACCAGTGAGGAAAGCCTTTCTGATTCTATTTGCTTCTTCTTCAAAGCCATACCTTTTTACAATCTCGAAGTAAAATGTACCCATCCCACCAATATAATAAGCGATGTTTCTTTGGATAAGAGTTCTCGCTTTTTCTGTGTCCGAAGCCAAAGTAGGAATATAGGGGGTAATCTCGAATTCCTCTTTAGGTTTTAGTATAGGGACTCTTTTTTCTAATCCTCGGTTCAAATCCTGTCTGGCACTTGGAATTTCAGTGAAGGATGTCCAAATGGGAAACCAACCATCTGCAAGTTCGCCTGTGATTTGTACGTTTTTTGATCCCATCGATGCGAGAAATATGGGAATTTTCAAAGGTGGTTCAAAACCACTCAATGAAAACCGCTTCAAGGAGTAGATTTCCCCCGTATAATTTACCTGTTCACCAGAGAATATCAACCGTAAAATTTCTAGATATTCACGTGTGCGTTGTAATGGCGAAGGGTGATAGAAATTTACTCCATGCCAGTCTTGAATCACAATGGGTCCACTTAAACCGAGTCCCAAAATGAAACGGCCTTTTGTTAACTCATCTATACTAGCTGCAGTTTGAGCTAATGTTGCTGGGGTTCTAGAAAATATGTTTACGATTCCAGTACCTAAGATTAGCTCAGATGAGTAATGCGCCATTGTTGTTACTTGAGTAAAAGCATCATGGCCCCACCGTTCAGGAATAAAAAGATGGGTAAAATTGGAGTTATCTAGCAAGGATACCAGATCATGACACAGGGAAGGTTTGAGATAATCGTATGATAATGTGAATCCAAGATTTTTTAGTTTTTTCATACTATTAATTTGAAAAGAATTATATATCAAAATTTTTTTTGGAAACACAAGATCGTGGGTTTTTGTGTTAAAAATACTAGATTATGCTTTCAACATCTAGTTTACTATTTAGTTTATTGTTCATTATGTTTTCTAGGATGAAAATTTGTAGCTGTTGGTAAAGATAATGCACTATAACTTTGGAAAGCAACAAGAAATAGAGCTTCAGTGTCAAGAGGTAATTGATGCAATGATTGACCCAATCCATGTTGTTAACGAGAACTTAGAAATCCTTTTCATAAATAAAGCCTTTAAGAAATGGAGTTCAGATTTACAACTGGAATCAGATATTGTTGGACGATCGTTGTTTGAGGTTTATTCTTTCTTACCCGATAAAATCCAAGATGAGTACCAGCAAGTGTTTGCTACACAAGAACCGCTTATAACAGAAGAAACCCAACAAATCGGAACTCAAGAAATCTCAACGCAAATTCAAAAAGCGCCTATCTTTAGTGAGGGAAAAGTAAAATGGGTCTTAACAACTTATCGTAATATCACAGAGCATAAAAAGATTGATAACTCTATGAGGGAGGCTGAAGAACGATTACGACTGTTAACAGAACAGAGTATTCTTGGTATAGCAATTCTACAAGATTGGACGCTTAAGTATGTCAATGATGCCCTTGCAGAGATTTTAGAATACTCAACTGAAGAACTACTTAGCTGGGGCCCTGATGAATATGGGAATGCTGTTCATCCCGAAGATCGTTCATTTGTATTTGAACAGGCACGAAAGAAGCAATTAGGAGAACCTAATGTTATTTACCACTCTTTCTATCGAGTTATAACAAAAACTGGAAAAATAAAGTGGCTAGAAAACTATTCCAAGACGATTATCCATGAAGGAAAAACTGCTGATTTTATTACATTAATAGATATAACTGACCGGAGAGAAGCAGAAGAAGCACTAAAAGAAAGTGAACGAAAATATAAGACCCTAATAACAACAATGACTGAGGGTATTTGTTTAATTGATCTAAATAAATCAATAAGGTTAGTCAATCCAGCCTTAGAAAAAATTACTGGGTACAGCAAGTCTGAAATGCTAGACCATTTATTCATAGAATTCTTGGATTCCTCATCAATTCCAATATTTGAGAAAAAGATTAATGAAAATTTTCTGGGTGTAACTCCTTCAGATGAATATGAACTAACATTCATTAGGAAAAATGGGACGAAAATAAACACTAAGATTGCAGGGAGAGCTTTTAGGGAGGGTTCAAAAATCACGGGTTCATTTGCGGTCATTTCAGATATTTCCACTAAACGAGAATTGGAAGAACGACGCTCTAGTTTTATGTCAATGACAGCACATGAATTACGGACACCTACTACGATCATTCGTGGTTATATAGAGCTTCTTGAATCGTTCTTCAACGATCTTGGATTAGAAGACGAAGAAAAATACCTCGTTCCTCTCCAGATTATTAACAAGAATGTGCACCGTCTTGAGAGATTGATTTCCGATGTAAGAGATATTGTATATATTGAAAGAGGAGGTTTTCAACTTCAAAAAGAAGATATTATTCTGAGTGATTTGATGGATGAATTCCTCGGCTCTTACAAGGTTATGCTGAAAGATCAATTAGAATCCTCATCAATGGGATTCACTGAAGCTGATATAAGAATTGAAGCCGATTCTGATCGATTACTTCAAGTTCTAGGTAATCTAATGCAAAATGCAATTAATCACACTTCAAAAGATACCCGAAAAATAACAGTTAGTTCCAAGATTACATTTAATGACGCAATTATTGAAATTTCTGATAATGGGGCTGGTATTGACTCCCAAAATCTCGAGAGAATATTTGAGCTATTTACATCTATACCCACTGAATATAGCGTCCAAGGTACAGGTGTTGGTTTGTTTTTATCAAGATATATTGCTGAAGCTCATGGAGGGAGCCTCACTGCTTATAGTAAAGGAAGGAATCTTGGATCAACATTTAAATTAAAAATACCACGCTTATTATCAAAAGAAAAATGAAACATTCCCATAACTTTTCTATTTCGAAATATTTAATCATAATTTCTGTATCTATCTATCAACCCTGTTTTGATATAATTCTATTTTCTATTTTGAATTAGGATTTTAAGCAGTTGATACATGAAATGCAATCAAATTTTTTGTCCAAAAAGCAGGAGATGGAAAAGTCCAAAAAAGAGGCTGATAAAAAATTTAGAATTTTTATGG
>JBHLPG010000403.1:0-3322 GCA_048939725.1 Promethearchaeota archaeon
AAGATGTAATATCTAAATTGGATTCTTTGTACTTATAGATTCAAGAACTGAGAAGAAGCCTCCCTAAGAGGTAAAATTCCTACGTACAGAGAGGTCGTAAAAGGCGGGATGAACACCAAAATTTGATTTGGATTCACATTTTTTCATCCATTGATAATAAATAGGATATTATAAAGATGAAATTAAATTTTGATTATTAAAGTAAGCTGATTTATTTGTTAGGGTTATCTCAATACTCCTAAAATTAATAGGTTGATTAGAACAAGTAGAATGAGATAAATCTATTATAATTATCTCATGTTAAGCTAACAGCTAGTAGTAAAACGTTTTTAACCTTTGAATGAGAACTATATTTACTCAAAAAAAAATTGAAAAAGCTGTTCTTGAATTTAGAACACAATTTCTCAATTAAAGTAGAACACAATTTTCAAAAAGCCATTGCACCAATCAATAGCATTAAATTATTCGTAATTAGATAGGAGTAACTGGAAGAAGGAACTCCTCAGATAATAAGAGCTCATTGATGGTCAAAATGGATAATATCCCAATTCATGAACAAAGAGCACAGTATTCTGTTGAGAAAACATCTAAAATGTTTAAACAGACACTTCAAACACATTTAACACGAGTTCCTTATCTTGATAACTTAAAAGTATTTCTTACAGTTCTCGTAGTTCTCCATCACACTGCTATAACATATGGTGCTTATGGTTCGTGGTATTACTACAGCACCTATCTCGAAGGATCGAATGATCCTCTTACCTCAATTCTGTTAACAATTGTAACAGCAATAAATTCATCGTTCTTTATGGCCGCATTTTTTCTATTAAGCGGCTATTTCACCCCTCGGAGTTATAACCGTAAAGGTTCTGTGGTTTATCTGAAAGATCGATTCATTCGCCTTGGAATTCCCTTTTTAAGCTTTATAACCGTTATTGGGCCACTCTTATTTTATTATCGTAATGTTACGGTATTTGGTGCTGGATATTCCTTCTTGGAATTTTATACAATGCTTCTAAAAAAAGGTATTATTCTTAATGCAGGACCACTATGGTTTATCCAAGCATTATTGATTCTAGCTATTTGTTATACAATTTGGAGAGTAATAACTAGTACTCAGCGATTTAAGTCAATTTTTTTAAGTCAGGAACGTTATCAAACTGAAGTTCCGAGTATTAAGCAAATCTTCTTTGTAGTAGCTCTAGTAGGCCTGTTAACTTTTCTAGTTCGAATTTTTGTCCCATCAGACAGTCCAGTTGAATTAATTTCCCCAATTATCTTTTATTTACCTCTTGGTGACTTTGTCTCCTATGTCAGTATGTTTATCTTAGGGATTGTTGCATATCAGCGAAATTGGCTTAGTAAAATTTCTGAATCCCAGGGAAAATTCTGGTTGAAAGTTGTTCTAGGATCTATCATTATTTTAATTGGATTTGTCTTTCTTACTGGAGCGTTTGTAGGTGATATTTCTGTTTATCTGGGAGGATTTAGCTGGGAATCTCTTCTTTGGTCTATCTGGGGTTCAATCATTTGTTTTGCGATTTGCATTACTTTAATTCCAATTTTTCGGGAAAAATTCAATGATCAGAACACATTTACTCGAATGTTATCTCAAAATGCATACACAGTCTATATTATCCATGCACCAGTTCTAGTTGTGACTTCCATTTCACTTTCAGGTATAATTCTGTACCCACTAGTCAAATTCATTGGAATCTTAGGTATAACTCTTATTTTGTGTTTCGGATTGAGCCATTTGGTCATTCGAAGAATTCCCGGAGTAAAGAGGGTGGTAGGATAAAGGAAGTATCAAAAAAAGATCGCTCTAAACTCCCAGCTCATCTAATAAAATTCAATGTATTCAGTTAAAGCATTTATTGTATCATATAAGGATGAGGAAAAAAAAGAGAAGAAGGTTTTTTTGACCTTCAGTTTCAAGGAAGAGATTCTTTGTATTTTCTGTTGGGATATTCTAGCTCAGGAGGGTGTAAACTACCTCACAAGGATAGAAGTGAATAAAGCTGATAGCATCATTGTTGTTTAGTTGATCGAGGATGGGTTGCCAGTAGTAGTCATCAGCAGGATCAGGGGTTAACCATGCAGCAATGGCAGCATCAATAACGCTTTGGGCAGTAACCCAAGAACCATCAGGCAACTGAATCATCGCACCTGGATCATCAAGACGGTGTCGAGTGTTGAAGATGAATGCAAGTAATTGTTGAGCTAACTGTTCTCGGGGATCACCACCAGCATTGGCATCAACTAAGAAGTGGGAGACCTCAGCTTGCCATGTTCCTGTTCCCCAAATCAGCGAATCATCATCGTTATTGTATGCAGCGTCAACTGGAGTGCTATCAGAGAAAAGCCCATCGAAAGGTTCATCACCATTACTAAAGTAGTCGGATGGCGCAGCATAGGGGGCAAGCTGATTGACATAATCTTTGTCTTCATCCGTCAGTTCTTGGAGGCCGTTCTTATTATGCCAGTACCCTTTAGTATCAAAGTCAGTGGTTCCAACACAGAAGTTGGTAAAGAATATTGTGAATTCGGATCCATATACAGTAGAATCCGTCAGAGAGGATTCAATTGTGACAGTGTATGATGTCGGTCCTGTTGATATCCACCCACCAATCACAGGTATCAGCTCAGTGATGGTATAAGTTCCTGGAAGCAGATTGGAAAACGTAGTAGAACCATCGACACCAGTGATTTGCTCAACTGGGCCAACTATTAACCCATTTATGGTTATACCAGAAAGTTCCATTTTCCAACCAGGGACTCCAGGTTCATCTGGATCAACAACCCCATCTCCATTCCGATCATAGATTTTTGTTGCAGTGATCGCGCCTAATCCGACATTCCCATAGACTACTTCATGGGTCTCTTCAGATTCCCCAGTAACCGGGACTTGGACAGTTGTATCTGCAATTGGATATTGGGATATGATACTTCCGTCTAAATAGCTAACCGTTTGTAGAGTAGCGGATGGTGTATCCTCGACAAATGTATATATGCCTGGATCTGAAGCATCCACCATAGCGGTAGTATAGATAGTATTGGTTACACCCAAAGTATCTGTAACATCGACCGCCCATCCTTCAATGGTTTCTTCATCAACATCTTGGATTCCATTGATGTTTTTGTCATGGAACTTTCGCACAGTAATCATTGGAGGCACATAGGGTTTACCGTGTTTTTTAACTTTGTAATTGTCAGTCTTTGACCACGCAGGGATAAAGCCGTGGAAGTTTCCAGGAGCGTACCCTTCATTGTTAACATCTTGATGTTTGTCCCCATTGGGATCGAATTCATTGATAGGAAC
>JBHLPG010000404.1:0-3314 GCA_048939725.1 Promethearchaeota archaeon
TGCTGATGCAGAGGGGAATTCTGTGACTAGTGCTGTTACAATCCAAATTACTGCAGTTTTTTATCGTATTTGGAATGGATCAACGATCCTTAAGTTGGCTGTAGCTGAATGGAAAACCCCTACATTACTATTATCTTTTTAGTTTTATTGAATCTTTGCGTTTGTCCTTGTGTGTTTTAATCCTCCTCGTTTTTCCGGAGGAATAAGCTACCAAACACTATACTGCAAATACGATCTTATAATATTTAATTTGTCAATATTGAAGGAAGGAGAATTCTAGAAACCAACTAATGCTCTGTATTAGATCATAAATTGGATCGATATTTTCAGGCAGAATAGGTGCTACAATTGAGAAGCTGACTGTCTTCTTATCAGAAATTATTTCCAGTATTGTTGGAAAATCCCCAGATAACCTTGTAAGAGTTCGTGCTATCTCAGTCTTTTCTTTAAGCGAATTAAAAATTTCTTTTGGTTCTGTTTTTACTTCTAGTTCTCCAAATGGGTCATAAAAACCTAATATCTCATCTTTGCTTGGAATTGTTTTCATGAATATCTGGAAGGGTATCAATGACAATTCCTTGGCCCCTGAAACATTAATAGAAGTGGTATCCCAGTTAAAGTTGATCTTCTGAAAATACCCAATATTGAACGTAAGTTCTGCAGAAGTTTCCGAAATCTTATGATCAGAAGCAAGGTAACTTTTGTTAAGGATTTCCTCTTTAATATTCTCAAAGATAGAGGTTTCTTGAGTTATCTTTTCAGTAATATCAGTTTTATCGACAGAAAATTCAGGAAATGATGTTTGTGACCTTTTATCCGTGACTATTCTCGGAACATCTTTAAATCGTTGCTTCCTGTGGGGAATTCTTTTAAAAACTCTCCGAGTTGTAGTTCTAAAGTCACTACTTTCGTGCTGTTTGGGGTATAATGATTCAACTTTTGCTAAAGTAGATATAAGCCCTAGAAGAGCACTTACATAACGAATATTTGTGTGGTCAGATCGAATAACAACATTAATTGAATCTCCATAATGTTCCAATTTACATTCTTTCAAATCAGAGATGTTTGCGATTTTTGAGGCAATCTGAAAGCCATTTCTACTCAAATAAGATTGAACTAAACCTGGATCAGAACCATGTATAAGTAAACGATCGTCTAATGTCTGGTGGCCGAGCTGAACATTTTCTCCGCCAAAAACGCGCCAAAAAATTCCCTGTCTCTTAACAATAACTGAAAATTCCTTAGCTTTAGGTTCATTAGTTGAAATAAATGCCGAGAGGAGTAAATCCTGTTTTCGGTGTTTCCCACTACCATAAACTTTGTATCTTAATGATAAATCCCGAATAGGATAATATTTATCAATCGGGGAAGCAGAAATCTCGGGGTTTGATAGAAAACCACCTTCGGAAATAACTGTTGTCTGCAATTGAGGAAATTGACCTTCAATCATCAACTTCGCTGATTCTGTGAATTCTTTCTCTTTTACTGTACTATAATAGATTAAAATGAGAATAAAGACAAAGAAGAGAAAAAAAAGGGGAATCATAAATGAGGAACCATTCACCAATCAAATCACACCATCTTTATTCCAATCAAATTGGATACACTTAACCTTTCTTTTAAAACATATGAATGCAGAACTTTCCTAGAAATTTGGAATTGAATAGAATTATCCACAATATTGTGCTTTCATTTTACGAATTGATTCTAAATCACTCAAGAATCTAAAATATTTGATGGAGTATGAGTACTAGTTTGAGGATAATACATTAGGAAAATAAGCGATCCAAAAGCAACAGAGATGATACGATGGATAAAACTTTTTTAAGCTCACCAAGAACTACTAAGAAGCTTCTAAGAAATAGTTGCATAATAAAGATTAGACTAAAATAAGTCTTTAATCTTTATCGGAAGAGTATAGTTCTAAGGAAAGAAATTAGATATTCTATCTCCTTTGATATGAATATATTTTTATGGAATTCCTGAAATTCTTGAATAAATGATTCATGACTAGAAATAAACAGTGTTGAATAGTTGTGTGTATATTCAAAATCCAGACTGTTACTCCCCCATATTTACAATTAGCCGTTGATCTTCCTGATCTGAATTCAGTTCAGTCTTTTTTCAATAAACTTGATTATCCCGTATCTCCACAACTAATTCTAGAAATAGGATCTCCTGAATAGGAATATGGTTAATGAAATAAGATTTTTGATAATCTGTGTCAAATAACTTGGAAAGCAGTAAATGTTTGGAATAAATATCATTACCAAAGCAGGTATCCTGGTCTTCTCCCATTCTTTCGCGGGTAATTACCTCACAGAAATAGATTCAGACATTGATATTCAAGCAGGTTTAATATCAGCTGTATTAAATGCCCTCAGAGAGACACAAGGAGAGACTGTTACAGCAATCCGATACAGAGAGTATATGCTTTTACTCTATGAAGGAGTTCTGACATACGGAATCTTACTCACCGTAGAAGATGATCCAAAATTGCATGAATTCCTCAAAGAAATAGTATTAAAGTTTGAAATTGTGTATACTGATGAATTATACAAAGAAACGGTACTTAATCGTATGGATTTCGAACCATTTCGGAGAATTATCAGAAATCATTATTCTGAGATGATCACAATTGATGTTATTAACTTAGACCGGATAATTAAAATTATGAGGCCCACAACGATAAAAAATTATGTCATATACGAAACAAAATTCTTTAATCCTGTTTTTACCAAAATTGTGGATCCGCTGATAACAGCTAATCTGCCTCAAATAACTCGCATCTATCGAGATATTTCTGATCTTGAAAAGAAATTTCATCAAGAACAGACGTCTAGCGAAATTTTCTTTTCCAAAATACATTTTTACGAAATTAAAACACCCACACACTGTGTTGTACTGTTTTACTCTCCCATAGAGCAGGAAAAAAGCACTATTATGAGGGAGATCAATAATATCAAGAAGAAACTAGTTGAATAAAGAAAATATACTCTGACTGGTGTTGAAATTTCACCAATTCGAATTTCCTCAATCATCTCATGTAAAGAATTCTCCTATTTATAAATCTATAAATCTCTAGTTATAATTAAGGTTAGAAAGAGTAAGATAGGAGGGATCCAGAAAATAGCTATAAATTATCAAAGCTCCTCATTCGTACGGGAGAACTATTGACTGACACCTACAAGGATAGAGAGTCAGAAATAAATGTAGAACCTACTTAAATTGGTTGATAATCGTCTCATTCCAAAAGAATTGTGACTTATTGCACTGAGCACTAACTATTTATAACTTGATGGAGGGGATTGTTC
>JBHLPG010000405.1:0-3311 GCA_048939725.1 Promethearchaeota archaeon
CTCAGGTCTTGGTCGTGAAGCAGATGTCAGAGCATTTTTAGAAGAGTATATGGAGAAAAATACCAAAGTCAAAGATACTATAATAATGACATTAGAACGTCTTGATATAAATTCTCGTATGCGTAAAAATGCTTAATCAAACAGTACCATCATTTCTCTCTTTATTTACCCCAAGAAAGGATCCAAGGCATAGCTTAAATGCAAAGAAAGAGAAGGAAATTAGAAGTAGAAAAACATTAATGTAAACCTATTTCCTATAATTTGTCATTCACTCCCTCACTAATGATCTGCAGCATGGGTGTCCCAAAATGATAATAAAATCCCGCTGCTGAGATCCCATAGCCATTTCCTTTTTCTAAGAGATGGTGGACTCGCGCGAGATGCTCAGTCCCTCGATTGATCAGAAGGAGGCGTTCCGTAAGATTATTGAAAATTAAATGATCACACTTAGCCCATGTAAAATCGCAGCTAGCAAAAGGACATCGTTGTTGAGGAATGACTTCTTGCCAATAGGGAAACGGCCTACCGCCAACTACATAAATGTTTGAAGTTGTTCCACGGAATGCCCCTTTTTCTGTACTATCTAGAAGAGCATAATAAACCCGTGATTTTGTCCCGCGAAATTGCCCCTCATGAGGGTTATCCCTGATCCTCTGATGAAGATCGTTTATGAACTCAAAATATCTTTCCATATTACACTCATCTTCAAAGGAATAACGCCAAAGCTCATCAAGAAAATGATCACAACTACCTACAGTAAAGTCCTCCCCTCTGTCCACTTGCTCAATAAGATACCCCATCAGGTCAGCAATCTCGTCAAATGTACCCCCAGTTCTGGAGAGTTCTTCCTCATCCTGCTTGATAACCTCATCAACAGAGGAATAATTTCCCTTAATAAATCCCACATATGAAGAGTCATTCAAAAATCTCCCACCAGAATAAGGTAGATTAAAGATAGTTCTATTTGGAAAGGTTCCAACGGTCTCGTTTGAGAGGTAATGTGTTACATGGGTAACTCTAGCCTGATCATGGTAGAACCTCCAAGCCTTTAACCTCGGCACTTTCCCTGATTGATCCCAAAATAAATATCTCCAAGTAAGTAACCAAATTACGGCATGTTCCACTGTTTTGCGATCTGCCCTAAACATATCTTGAACCTCTTGAAGACTGGAGACGAAAGTATCTAAGGACTTCGACCTCTTAAGCCCTTCATAATACCCCAGCATTCTTCCCAGAAGTAAAAACTCCTCTTCCCGTTCAGGTCGCACTTTTAATACACCCACACTTACCTTGTAGAAGAACTCCGGATTAACCCACTCTTTTCTTTTTTTAACAAACATGAAATATTCACGAGCAATTGGATCCAGAGAAAGATCGCCTATAATAGCTTCGACTTCATCTGTACCTAATCCAAATGTGGTTTGCAAATATTGCTTACTCAACGTAAAATCCCCTGACTTACCATAGAACAGCTCCAAATCCTCATCATTATCCATCATTTAATCAACCACTTTAATCCACTTAGTTGTAATAACAATAATTACTTACCAGATAGATAGCTCCCTAGAAACATCCATATGAAAAGGGCAGCACATATTTTTACCCCTAGAGGGATCATCTTTTCAGGTCGATTTGTTTGTCCTAATGATATTAGATTCACCTTAAATTATTTTTATGGAGTTCTTTACTAAATTTATGAATTCAGAACCTCAATGAAAAGAAGAATAAAACTCTATTAATGACCTTAAAAAACACTTCAATACTTTTTATGAATGATTATAGCTCCAGTAATCGGTGTTTGTCTCTCAACTTCATCACACCCATCTCTGTCTTCGGTATACTGACTTTTTTGACTTCTCATTGTCCCCTAGAGTTGTGTTCCTTCAGAATTACGCTCGAATCCAAATCCAGCGGATGAAGCAAACGCCAACTAGCTTATACTGTTCGTTTATTGGAGAGCTGGAGAATGGTGGACATCCTCACTAAGTAACCCAAACTATCCTTTAAATACTCAAAAAGACCACATAGGGAATGAATCGTCTAGGATTTTAACCTCATTATTTTCTGAAAAATCATCTTTTTTTCTCCATGAGGATTAGATGTCTTACCAATCCGATAATTATGAAGATAAAATTTCCGATATGGATTCTTGAGTCCTGTCGGAAAGGTGTCAACAACTAGTGACAGAATAGTTAAATTACCTCAACAACCAATCCTAGACTAATAAGTGGGAGGGGGTAGGCGCTAGAAGGATTAAAAGAGGGATTTAAGAGAATGAACAATCCCCCAATAATAATCCCTGACAGCGAATCTTGAAACTCTTTAATTTGTCGCATAATATTATTAAAAAGTTCCTTTTCACTTTTTGTACTATATATTGTGCTTAAGCTTATCATTCTTTCATGAAGCTCTTTTCTGGTTGGCGAGTTAACATCTTGTCAATGACACAAGACTTTCCCCGATTAGAAGATGGACACCTGCAAACTTTTAAAAAGGATGGATTGTTAAAACCTAGGAGGAAGGATGACTAATGAGGAGGAACATGATTCTTATATTACTTGGCTGGATTCTAATTATTTCGACCATCTCGTGTCCAGTTGTGACATCCCAGGGTATCGAAACTTATGCTGAAACTTTTTACCCAATTGATGATGCGTTCGTTGTTCAGGAGAACCCAGATACCAATTTCAATACTATGGAAGATACCATCTGGTGTGCTTACTCGTCAACAAGTTTTTCCAGTGAAGGCCCCTATACTACCTATTCTTATCTCAAATTTAATATTTCCAGTATTCCTGACAATGCGGTAATGTGGCAGTCTTATTTTGAAATTCAGACAAAAGATTATGATTATGATGAGTGTAATGTGCAATTGCATTATGTCGAAGATACCTCTTGGGATGAGGATTCTATTACTTGGAATACTAGGCCTACCTTTGATATTACTGATTTAACTGGTCCCGATGAAGACATTGCCCACGATGAGACTTACCCATTAGGCCTTTTGTGCCACTTTGGCACTGGGGTAATCATGCTAGATAAACTCCAAGCTGATTTTATCACATTTGCGCTAAGGGTAACGACTTTTGGGAAAGCAGTCCATTTCTATTCGTCTGAATCTTCTCCTAAACCTAGATTGTACATTGAGTGGGTTGAGCATGAAACATCAACAGTACCCACGACTACTCCCACTAGCACACTTCAGCCATCCTCGTCAACCACCTCAACAATAACACACAGTTCCAGACAGTACCTAGAAGGAACAATCGACATTGATACCTCTTTAGAGGATCAAGAGAACTTTGAGAAAT
>JBHLPG010000096.1:0-1388 GCA_048939725.1 Promethearchaeota archaeon
GATAGTGAGAATCATCAGGGAACTCCATAAGAACAACAAGTACTGTAAGCGTTGTGCTAGAAACATTTTTCTCAAGTCCAGGGTGTTTCAATGATATTACTGCATGATTACTAGGACAAGCAACAATCGGTATGGATAAACATGAAACGACAAGAAGTATAGAAATTAACTTCAAAGTTTTAACTGTTCTCACCATCTGAATGACTAAGGTTTTTAAAATTGATAAAAGTTTTCAATTTTATTTACACAAGGTCATCAGTTAGCTCGTTACCGAAGCCAATCTCCATTGTGTTGGATGTAACCCGACATCCTCTATCCTGTCAGCATTGAGAGCGTTCAGGAATGCTTTTTTCATGATATTATAAGCACTATTTACGTCAGCATTAATAACAGTGCCTCTGTGGGATTTGAATAACCCTCTAGTCATTCTTCGGCCTAAATATTTGCTATGGTGTTCAATGGACTCCTTATCTAAAAATGAACACCTACTTGTATAACTTTCCTCTTGTTTAACGACCATAATTCCCTGCTCTGTAGCTTTGTATTCCAATTGTTGAATTAGCTTATAGTATGGAATGGCGACAAAATTCTGAGTGTTATATTTGTTCATCCGACAGTTTTGTTTCCAATCGGGATTGTATCCAATAACAACTGTTCCAATGTCATTAATCATACAGTATTCGATAATCTTCCGACTAATCTTGTGAAAATAGTCATTTATCTTATTGTTGCGTCTATTGGTCAACTTCTGCATGATTTTTCCTGTTTTTATCCCTTGCTGGTCATAGATTGATCTAATTCGGGCAAATTCCTTGTTATAGTATTGATTAATGGATTTAACAACCCCACCTTTAATAACAAACGGTTTTAAGCTGTTGTTATTGACTATGGTTATGAGATTGCGTACACCTAAATCAACTGCGATAATATTGTTTTTATTCAAAAGTCTAGGATGAATAACTTTCTTGTAAACAATTTCCAGTACATATCCAAATCCTTTTGGGATAATTCGCACTTCTCTGATGTCAGTTTTGTCATGAAGCCTGGTTTTGTGTCGAATATTAACTTTTTTAGGGAAGAACAGGATATTATCTTTTAGTTTTACCTGTTGATTTGTAAAAACTAGTGCAGATTCTCCATTCCTAGGTCTGTATCTAGGAGGTTTCGGTTTACTTTTAAATTTTGATTTATCCTTCTTCCACTCTTTAATAGCTTTAAAGAATGATTTCCAGTTCCTATCAAGAATTATCAACACCTGTTGAGCTGTCGGAGCTGGAAGTTGGGAATAATTGTTAGATGTTTTAAGAAGGTGATACAGAGAATTATAGCGAACCCAATTTCCATTGGTGAAAAATTCCCGACGAATAAGATAGTTTCCTTCATTGTAG
>JBHLPG010000096.1:1398-13454 GCA_048939725.1 Promethearchaeota archaeon
TTCTTTGAAAGATGACAGAGCCAAGATAAGTTCTCGTGCGGTTTTAACCAAATCTGTTCTGTTCGAGTTATTATCAAGCATAAAACCTAACTTTAATGGTACATTCTTCAATGAACCTTTTTAACTGCCTTTTTCATAACAAGATAGCCTGAGCTAAAACCTTTAGGCTCTCTAATAGCCTTGGAACTGGAAAGAAAGGCATTTTATTATTTTTCAGTATCATACACAGTTTCTAGTGATAGGTGGCTCTTTAAAATTTAAGGAAGAGAGAGAACTTTCCAAGAATATATAACCCTAAATTCCTTCAAATTGGTTCTTATTGACAGGTGGGAGAATTGGATCTATCTAACACGAAGGCTATCAGATACATTTAGATAGAAGGGGCCCTTGACCAGAAGGGGCTTAATTTCTGCATTCAATTGGTTTCAAGACACCCTTCCGCTTAACTCCTCAATATTACTCCAACATATACGAATCCAAGCTAATATTAAAATTTCTTTGAGGAATCAAATAAGATTATTTTTGAGTGATAATTTAATAAATTCCTAATGGATAGTATTCTACTTGAGGATTCCTCGTTGAAGACTGAGATCATAACCAGGATCATTGAATCTCTCTTGGAAAAAATTGAAGCTAAAGACCAAGAACAAGGACGTCTTTTAGTACATGATGATTTTGAGCAGTTAGACTCAAGGGTTAATCTTTGGGCAATTCGAAATAATGTTCGTGATTTGAAAGAAACTACTATTACTAATTTAAACAACATCCCTGAGGAAATAGAGATAAAAGTGACATATGCTCCTCCCTCGTTCTTCACAGATGTCCTAGGAGGCAAACAAGACGTACCCTATTGGCAAGTCGCCACTGTTATTCGCCTCTTACGATATTCTGATATTATATATGATCCCCAAGGGAAAATGCAGCAGTGGATGGATCAAGCTCTTCACATAGAGTGGGATCCGAATTTAATAGAGTTAAAACGTCAAACAACTCAGCTTTTGCTAGATCGAATGGAAAACAGGATTAGAGAAGATATGATGGCTGATGCATATGTTTGGTTAATTAAAGCTGCCGAGGAAGCCATCTGTATTCCTTTGATGCAAGCTAATGCGTTTAAAATTGGAACTGCAACACTCCTCTTGGATGTATTAAGAGATTTTGATGATGATCTTTACGTTTTTTTTGCTGATTTATTACGTATCTCGACTTTCACTTATGAAAAGCTCGATAGTGCTAGAAAAGAATTAGAGAAATTAGCAGATCACTTATATAAATTAAATGTTAAGACAAATCGGGAAATGTGGATATTGGCAGCTTTTGTATCTATCAATGAATCTGAGCGGCGCTTGAAACAGAGTCAGAAGGCTGATGTGAAAATATCTTCCCGTCTTTTTGAAACAGCAGTCGGAGAATTATGGCAGGCTTACTGGTTAGTAGCACAAAACCCAAGAAGTGAAGTAAAATTAGATCCGTGGGTTGTTGGTTCATTTTGGAACCATTTTGGATTTGATGAGTTAAACGAAAAATGGTTAACCGAGCAAAAGAAAAAAGTGAAAGCATTGGTACCTCATTGATTTGAGGAAAACCACTTCCAAGTTTCTTGAATTCCTTGTGACAAAGGTGTGGTAGGTCTCCACCCCAACTCCTCGTAAGCCTTTGTTGAGTCTAGTGCGATAAAGCGGACATCACCGGGACGGGGATCACGAAATTTCTTTTCTACCTTGAACTCTGTGACTTGTTCAATGACATCGATTAATTCTAATAAATTAGTTTGATACCCTGTGCCAGCGTTGAAGGTATCTATTGAAGAAGAATACATCGCATTAATACATATTTCAGCAATATCTTTTACATAGACATAATCTCGGGTGTCTGTTCCATCACCAAATATTTCTAGAGGTTCATTATTTTGAATTCTTCCTAAAAAAATTGAGATGACTCCAGCTTCCCCCAGAGGGTCTTGTCTAGGTCCATAAATATTCGCAGGGCGGATGATAATGTATGGAAGGCCATACTCTCTATGAAACCATTCTAGGTATTTTTCTCCTACCAATTTGCTAAGTCCATAAGGTGATATTGGTTCTTCTAACGTGCTTTCTGATGCAGGTATAGATGCTGGTTCACCATATATAGCTCCTCCAGTGGAAATATATATGAATTTCACAGAATTCTTCTTAATTGCCTCTAAAAGAGTAATCATCCCAATTATATTCACTGAAGCGTCGAATTGTGGTTCTCGTACGGATCGAGAAACAGAGATTTGCGCTGCTAAATGAAATACACAATCAATATCTTTAATGGCTTCTGAGATAATGTGATTCTCTCTTACATCTCCCTCAATAATCTCAATTTCACTCTCCACATTAGCTAAATTCTTCTTGCTTCCTGTGCTAAAATCGTCAACACAGACCACAGAATGCTTATCTAATAATAATCGCTCAATTAAATGGCTACCTAAAAACCCTGCACCCCCTGTTACTAAGCATTTCATGATTAATCCACTTAATTTTCGTAACCTATACGACTTTTAACTTTTCAATTAAATTTTAATTTTAGGTCATAAGGTTTAATTTTTATTGGTATTTGGACTTACAAAATCTAAAAAAGGAGTATTTTGACCTTATATACTTCTTTTATTCATCTATATCACAATTGAAATCAATAATGGAAATTTTTGACACAAAAGCTCTGATAGAGGAACTAGCTGTGAAAATTGGAATGAATAAAGGTGCCGTAGTAATTTGGGATAATAATACCATTAGGAGATATCCCAGCTTAACAGATATTAGTTCGATAATTCGTGATCGGAAAATTATAAACCAATTGGACTTTGAGGAGCTTAATACTGCTCCTCCACTAGAAATCCCTATTCAATCGTCTAAAATAATATGTTTAGCAAAGAATTATCCTGATCATGCAAAAGAAATGGGAGTTGAACCTAAAAAACTGCCTCCACACCCAGATCTCTTTTTGAAACCAAAATCTGCATTAATTGGACCTGGTGATAATGTTATATTTCCTTCTCAAGCTCAACAAGTGGATCATGAGGTTGAACTAGCCATTGTAATCTCAAAACGAGGGAAAAATATTCCTATGGAAGAGAGTAAGAAGTACATTTTTGGATATACAATCCTCCTTGATATGACCGCTCGAGATATACAAGCAATTGCAAAGAAGAAAGGCCGTCCATGGTTTGCAGCCAAAGGCTTTGATTCATTCTCACCAATAGGTCCAGTTATCGTGACATCTGATGAGATTAATAATCCTCAGAATCTTGATTTAGAACTAAAACTAAATGACGAGCTTAAGCAGAAAGGGAATACAAAAGACATGATTTTCAATATCGAACAAATTGTGAGTTATTGTAGTACTATCACAACGTTAGAGCCAGGCGATTTAATAGCCACTGGCACCCCTGCTGGTGTTGGCCCAATTCAAAGAGGAGACAAAATCCGTGCCACAATTGAGTCAATAGGTACACTTGAGGTTGGCGTTATTTAATTGACAAGTCTCGATACTATAATATCTACTATGAAAGCAAAATGTGATTTTATTGCTGCTGTTCAAAATACTCCGCAGGATATTCTATTTGTGGTGACTAGTGAGAATTTCTGGCGAGGTTTAAAAATACTAAACCAATACAATATTCGATTAAGATTTCTTGAGAAAAGAGAACGGAGTTTGGATGTTCACTTTTCTGTAACTATCCAGGGAGTCCTATTTCAGGTCACATTTCGGATTGCTGATTATTCCTCTCTTATATTAAATGAATTAGTAAAATTCTTCCCTCACGCTTCAGTTTTTATACAGGAGATAAAAGAAGAAAGCTAAAAATCAGGCTAAACCTTTTGATTTCTCTAGATGTGTCTTAATTAAGTTTAACAAGTCATCTGCACTAAAAGGTTTATTTATATAGGCATCTGCGCCAGCTGCTTCCCCTGCCACTCTATCTTTCTTTCCTACTTTCGCAGTAAAAAGTAGTACAGGAATATCTCTTAACTTAGGATTATCTTTAATCCATTTACATACTTCTAAGCCATTAATTTTGGGCATAAGGACGTCTAAAAGAACAAGATCTGGTTTTTCAGAATTGGAATCTAGAAATTGGATGGCTTCTTCTCCATTACCAGCTGAAAAAACACGATACCCCTCATATTCCAGAACCATTCTAGCAAGTTCTACGGTATCCTCTTCATCATCGACTACTAGAATTGAATTTTCCATTACATCGACCCCATACGGATTTATATATGAATTATTTTACCCTGTAGATTTTAAAGCTTCTTCAATAATTGAATGAAAGTTCATCAAAGGAATATGTAAAATGATTCCAAATATATAATCTAACGAATTATTCTCTCTAATACTATATAACAATATTCTTTTTTAAAGCGAAGTTTTGGTAATTATTGAATTCAAATTAAAGAAAAATATTAAAAATACCTTGTAGAAAGGAAATAAATTGGTTTCGGTCGACTGCAATAAAAACCAAAGCAACAACCATCATTAATCCGAATATCTGTTGAAGAACTTTAGTATCAATCTTCTTAACTAGTCTAGGTCCAATTTGAGCTCCTATAATAATTCCTAAAATTAGAAAAAACGCCAAGTCTGGATATATATGCCCCATTGTGATTTTTACCACAGCTCCAGCAATACTTGTGGCAATCATGATAAACATGGAGGTGGCAACGGCTTTATGGATACTTAACTTCCCTACGTGGATCAGGATTGGTACCATGATAACTCCACCTCCAATCCCTAAGAGACCAGAAGCAAAACCAGCGACTAAACCAAATATAGTACTCAAGATCTCACGTCTTTCATATCCAAAGAAAATAATTTCGTCATGTTCGATCTCATCATCGATTGTGATTCCCTCTTTTCTCTGTTTGGGGAAGAAAATCATCTTTATCGCTATTGGAAATAAACAAATTGCAAAAATAAGTCTGAAAACTTCAGGAGCTTCAGTGGCTAAGAATGAGCTCGTATAACTACCAGTTATTGCCCCTATGACCGTCGTAATTGCAATTAAAAGGCCTGTGCGGTACTCTATTCTCTGTGGTTGTCGTGCATATGCAATTGTTGCTGATAATGCTGTAAAAATGATCATAAAAAGTACTGTTCCAATTGCATAACTTTCCTCAACTCCGAGTAAAATTAATGAGGAGGTTGTAATAAACCCTCCTCCAATGCCTAGAGTGGAGGAGATAATTCCAACAATCAAAGCAAATATGGAGAAGAAAATACCTTCAATTATACTGCTTAGGTATTGATCACCGATTAGAAAAAGAAATAACATTTTTCAAATCTCACTCTTCAGTTGATCGGAGTGAGTTTAAAAAATCCTCATAATACTTATTATTTTCATTAAATTCTTTAAATTTACTTCCTTTGAAAATCTCCCTTTCTTTTTATTATGATGTATATAGATACCAATACTCTATATACTAAAATCACACCCCAATACAAAAAAAGGGGGTTTAACCCTGATTCTTAAAAAGAATGATACAGAATTCAATTATCGAAGAAATAAAAACTGAAGAATGAATAGGGAATAGAAATGGGGATTACTGAAATTTTCGGAACCAAAGGAACGCAGTTAAGACACAAACGTATCTTAATCGGAGTAACAGGTTCTATAGCTGCTATTGAAGTTCCCCATTTAATAAGAGAGATTTTGCGTTATGAAGGTGATCCTGTTGTTGTTCTTTCCAAAGAGGCAACCCGTTTAGTTGCCATTGATGCTTTAACATGGTGCATGGATAAACCGCCCGTTACGCAAATCTCAGGAATCTCTGAACATGTTAAATGGGTCTCTCATCCTGAATATAAAGTAGATATCTGCGTTATTTGTCCTGCGACTGCAAATACTATATCTAAACTTGCTAATGGAATTGCAGATGGCCCAGTCTCATTAGCCGCATTGGCTGCTTTTGGGGCGAATATACCTGTGCTAGTCATTCCTGCTGCTCATTCTGTTCTATTGGACAACCCTATTACAGAACAGAACATTCAGAAATTAAAAGAACATAACATACACTTTTTTACTTCAGAGGAAACAGAGAATAAATACAAATTTCCTTCCTTAAGCAAATTAATGGATCAGATCTTTAAGTTGATCGGTTCGTCAGAGAATTTAAAGGGGATAAAATTTTTAATTACGGGAGGTGCAACACGAGAGTATTTAGACGATGTACGTTTTCTTTCGAATCCTTCTACTGGCTCCTCAGCTCTTCATGTTGCAGAAGCATTGAAAAAACAGGGGGCAGACATTCTACTTGTTTTAGGAGAGGGGAATACTCTAGATGTAGAAAAATTATCTATTCCTATCAAATTAGTTCGTTCAACGCAAGAGATGTATGAGATAGTAAATGAAGAGCTCTCTAATGGGTATCATGGATTTATAGCTGTTGCAGCTGTTTCAGATTACAAACCTCAATATAAACCTGGTAAAATACCTTCAAGACAAACAGAATTAGTTTTAGAATTCGTACCTACTGTCAAGATTGTAGAGAATATTAGGAGAAATTTCCCTAATTTATATATGGTCGCATATAAAGCTGAAGTTGGCGTTACAGAAGAAGTTTTGATACAAAAAGGAGAAGAATTACTCGAAAGGTATCAGTTAGACTTGGTTTGTGCAAATTGGGTTGGGGAAGCAGAAAAGGGTTTTGTATCAAAAACGAATGAATTATTCATTATTCAAACAAAGGGTCAACACCTTCATCTTAAGGCTTCTAAAGTTAAGATTGGAGAACATATTGCCAAAATTATAGCAGAAGATTTCAAAGTTCGGAGTAGTGATCTATGAATATTGCTGTATTTGGAGCTGGTAGTATAGGGTCTCTTTTTGCAGGGCGTATAGCCTATTCTGGATTCGATGTTGCTGTGGTTGGGCGTAATCCGCATATAACTGAAATAAATAAAAGAGGATTAAGGATAATTGAAGATCAGGAAGAAATTATAACTCATTTCCCAGCTGCAACAAATTTCCCTCCAGATTCTGAACATCCAGACGCGATTTTTATAACGACAAAAGCATATGATAACAGGTCTGTAGCAAACGGATTATCAGGTAAAATTTCAAATAAAGTACCAATTTTTATTTTACAAAATGGTATGGGTAATGAGGAGGTATTTCGTCATAATTTCCCTCAGAATCCTATTTTTCGTGCAATAACTACTGAAGCAGCAGAACTTATTTATCCTGGAATAGTGAAACATGTAGCTTTTGGTAAAACATCATTTGGAATCATCGCAGGAGATGAAAATGGCTATAGTCCTCAATTTCAAACTATCATGCGGAACTCAGGTTTCAGTACAAAGAAGACCGAGAAGATTCAATTAAAAATGTGGCAGAAAGTCATTACCAATGCTACAATTTGTCCATTAGGAGCCCTTCTACATGTCTCCAATGGACAAATTCTAGAGAAACCTTCAATTAATCAAATATTTGATGCAATATTAGAAGAAGGGTTGGCTGTAGCTCAACATAACTTACCTGATGAGGATTTCTCTCAAACCCGAGATTTTATTTTAAGGGTGATGGAAAAAACTAAGAACAACAAATGTAGCATGCTTCAGGATATCGAACGGGGACGTAGAACTGAAATAGATTATATGAATGGATTTATTGTAAGAGAAAGTAGACGCTTGGGATTGAAAGCTCCAGTGAATGCAGCAATCGCGGATTTGATTCGTCATCTCGAAAGATATCCACAATAGCGAAGGAATTCATTTGACTGATGCTGTTTCATATTGGGTAGCTTCTCATTTAACTGGTATTTTTGAAATTAGAGATGACTCCAATGACCTTCTTCGGAAGGGATCAAGGGGAGCAGGATTATCAATAAATCGTGGGGTTATTACAACTGCCAAGGTAACTAGTGATCCTTATTTCAGGATTTTTTTTGATGGAAAGGAGATTCCTGTAACCGAAGCAGTGGTAACTAACCAAGTTATTGAACTTTTACTAACCGAGAAAGAAAAAGTCAATCTAAGAATTGAGCATACATTTCAAGTCCCATTATCTTCTGGTTATGGTGCTTCTGCTGCAGGTGCAATAGGAACAGCTTACGCAATAAATGATCTGCTGGAGTTGGGGTTAACAGAATTAGAGTTATTTCAAATAGCTCATAAGGCCGAGATTTTAGCAAAATCAGGATTAGGAGATGTTATTGGGTTATACCAGGGGGGATCAGAGATCCGATTGAGAGAGGGTGCTCCTGGATTTGGTGAAACGATGTCATTTGACAATTTAAACGGATGGAAGGTCGCTACAGTACACCTAGGTACACTTCCTACATCTGAGGTTTTATCCAATCAGCATAAAAGGAATTCAGTGAACAAAGCTGGTAGTGAGGTAATATCTGAATTAATTTTATCACCCAGTTTTTCTAATTTCGTGAAACAATCAGCAGTCTTCACTGCAAAGGCAAAACTTTGGTCAAAAAAATTGCATGATTGTATCAGAAATTTACCGAAGTCGGTTGTTGGGACTCAAATCATGCTAGGAGAAGCATTTTTCATCTTTTATCATGAACCTGGTGATCTAGAAGATATTAATATTCCTGGTTCTCAAGTATATCCAGAAACAATATGTTACGATACTGTTGTCAAGCGTGAAACATAATGCCACCAGAAGTTCCGAAAAATCATCCTCGTTATGAATCATTAATCACACGCGAGAAAATTATCGAGGGAATGCATCATAAGATAGTAGCTGAAGCAGGATTGATTGCGCATGGACGTGGAGAGGCATTTGATTATATTCTAGGAGAAAAATCTCCTCCTTTTGCATTGCAGCAAGAAAGACTTGCGGTTATCATGTTGTTATTGGCAGAACACCCAATAATCTCGATAAATGGAAATGTTGCTGTTCTATGTCCTGAGGATATGGTACAACTAAGTCATGTTTTAGAGGCACCCCTTGAGATTAATCTTTTCTACCGAAGTCCAGAAAGAGAGGATGCTATCAAAAATGTATTAGAAAAAGTGGGAGCTCAAGATGTATATGGCGTTGATCCAAATAAGCAAGAAATAATACCAGAAATTTCTCACCAACGACGTGTCGTGGATTCACGCGGGATAGCACGTTCAGATTGTGTTTTTGTGCCATTAGAGGACGGGGATCGTACAATGGCTTTGAGAAAGTTAGGGAAGGATGTCGTTACTGTTGATTTGAATCCCCTTTCGAGAACCTCTCTCACAGCAACAGTATCAATAACTAATAATGTGACACGTGCAATAAAAGAAATGGTGTCTTTTGCTAAGGATTACAAAAATATGAATATCAGCGAACTGGATGAAGAGAAGAACCAGTTTAACAATAGCGTACTATTACAAGAAGCTCTGAGGTTCATGTCATCACGGCTTGATGAGCTTGCAAGAGAAAAAAAGATGTTTGAGGTGCAAATATGAAGAAGAAAACAGTTTTAGATATATTAGATATGATGGAAAAGGGGGAGAAAATTACAATGCTCACAGCGTATGATTACGTTATGGCATCGATATTAGATGAAGCAGGAACGGATATGTTACTAGTTGGCGATACAATGGGCATGGTAGTCCATGGAAATAAAACAACCTTGCCTGTTACTCTGGAAGATTCAATACGACATACTCAAGCAGTAGCTCGAGGAGCAAAACGAGCTATGGTAATTGGTGACCTTCCTTTTGGGACCTTCCAAGTTTCAGCTGAAGAAGCGATTCGGAATGCGATTAAGTTAGTAAAGATAGGAAAAGCAGAGACAATAAAATTGGAAGGAGGTAGTGAACGTTGCGCAGCGGTGCAAGGGATATTAGACGCAGGGATTCCAGTAATGGGTCACTTAGGTCTCACACCACAATCTATTCACAAATTTGGAGGGTTTAAAGTCCAAGGCCGCACCGATAAAGCAGCCAATCTTCTTCTGGAAGAATCAAAACAACTTGAGGAAGCTGGGATTTTTTCTCTCGTACTAGAGGCTATCCCATGGAAAGTTGCTAAGAAAATTACAGAAGTTCTTTCTGTCCCAACAATTGGCATAGGAGCAGGTCCTTATTGTGATGGACAAGTATTAGTAACTTATGATATGCTTGGTTATTTTGATTTCAACGCAAAATTTGTTAAACGATATATCAACTTGAAGGAACATGTCTTAAAGGCTGTTCAAGAATATAACCGGGAAGTCCGAGAAGGAAAGTTCCCCGATTTGAGCTACAGTTACGACTGAAGCATTTCCTCATTTTCGTCATTTTCGGGGATCTCCCTCTCCAATTTGTTATATAAAGGCTATAGAAGCGTTTATAAAGAGTTTGACACCTGAAATTAAAATGAATGTGTATGGGTTCCGACTCTTTTCATCAATTTTATCGAACTATATCCAAGGGAATCTCTATTAGAAGTTTGTTATTAGAGGAGTTACAAAAAGCAAAGCAAAGACTTAATAAAACCCCTCACCCCTACTGTGAGCCTGATTGCCCTTGGAAATTACTTTGTAGAAAAATTTCCCCGCCTGGATGTATTCTTAGTGATTTAATTGATCCTAATCTTTGGTGTTAAAATTTCTTGTGTTTATTCGGAAATTTCATTCCTTCCCAGAAGTAAAACTGACCGAAAATGATAAATTTTCACGATTTTACTTTTCAACAGAACGCAAAAGCTCTTGGTTTTTCAATAGATATTTTGGCCCAAATCCCTCAAGCTGTTCAAAAGCTCCCTCAATACCTTTAGGGTTTCCTGTTTTTGTGTAAATTACTTTTGAATTAATAATTGCATTTATAACGTTTATAGGTGCTCCATCAAACGCGTTAAGTAATGTTTTTGCTTTTTTTTGACCAGTATTGTGCAAACCTTGAAGAAAAAAAAGCTGGTTGTCACTTAAAGATCGTGCTTTGGGAGATTTTCGTGCAATGATTGGATCATCATGATCCTCTTGAACCCAAGACGCGATACGATTCAAAGCAATTGCGGTTTCACTCAACTGAGACGTTGGTATTATTGGCATTTGTTTACGCAAAAATATATATGTTAATGCTCCATAAACATGTTTTTTTCTCTTTTTCCATTCAGTTCTTTCAAAAGCCGAGGGTAAATCCTCTAAAAGTAAAAGTGGTTGCTGATACGTTTCTATTAATCTATCGATCTGTTCAAAAAGGCGATTGTCCATTATTGAAGTTATTAAATCGGTTCCTGTTTTTCTTTCACACGCTACTTGATCAGAGATAATATAGTCAGCAATCTCTAATTGCTGTTCTTTAACCTCCATACCAAGTTTTACGAGACGTTGTTTTAGTTTCTCTGGTTCTCTATGATCGACAATAATCTGTAATGATGAAGACATAATAGCGGTATCCTAAAGTTATAAGATTCTACGTCTGGTAACCCCGTTTTACCAGAGTTCCAGATAACAGGTTATTTTGAATTAATGAATCTACTATAGTTTTAACATCGATCACAGGAATATTAATACTCCGACTGATTTCTTCCCACTCAATAATTTCTTTTGTTTGTTGAACTGGTTGTTTAATGTATTCAATGACCTTATTTAAAGCTCTTTTCTGGGTGACTACTACCTCTTTATCAAGTGAAATCAGTATATTATCATCATCCGAAATCAGATCACGAACAATTAACTCATTTTTCTTATCCTTTACAATTTCAAGGATTTCAAAGAGTTCTTGGAGTGTAAATTCTTCACGATACTCCAAAATTCCTTTAATTTCTTGATTAATACCTTCTTCTGTAACAAATTCTCCTATAGTATTTGTGAATCCTCTAATAAATAGAATTTGTTTCACTATTAATGCAAGAATGTCTGTATCCAAATCCATTTTAAAGGCTAGAACATTAAAATTAATCCGAGTTTTAGCTTCAACTTCTTTTGTAACATCAGCAATTAGATCTTCTGTAAAGAAATAATTGGTATCAGGTGTAGTACTACCACTAAATTCTTGAGTAATATAATCTAAAATAATAGGCTTGACAACACTCGCTATTTTATCTAATTTCACTTCTTTTATAAATCTGGAAATGGAAAGATATCCTTTACCAAGAATGTGTTGTTGGAGCT
>JBHLPG010000406.1:0-3307 GCA_048939725.1 Promethearchaeota archaeon
CCTCTTTATTATCAAGAACTACCCCTAGTACCAGACATTCGGACATAAAATTGGCAATCTGTTTTGGAGGAAAATTAACAACAGCGATAATTTGACGGTTGAGGAGATCATCTTTGTGTTTATATAATGAAGTAATCTGTGCTGATGATTTTTTTACCCCCATTTCCGACCCAAAATCAATTTTAAATTTGTATGAAGGTTTTCTAGCAGCTGGGAAGTCCATTACTTCAATAATTGTCCCAACTCGCATATCCACTTTCGTAAAATCGTCCCATGTTAACAAAGAAGTACACTCCTAAATTGATTTATTGGCATCTAGTTGGTTCTCAACTATTTTCAAAATTGTATTTATCAGTTTGAACCCTGTCTGAA
This sequence comes from Promethearchaeota archaeon, assembly GCA_048939725.1. GTDB lineage: Archaea > Asgardarchaeota > Heimdallarchaeia > Hodarchaeales > Hodarchaeaceae > Hodarchaeum. The sequence goes on from JBHLPG010000406.1 coordinate 373, forward strand.
GGGTTTTATTTGCAATTTCATTCTCTGGGTTATATGCTGTGAGAGCAGCAGCCCTTATCTGAAGATTTTCCCCAATTAAAATGAGGGCTTCCTCTATTTCTTCTAGAAGGAGGCCTTCAGGTGTAGGGAAGTCAACCCCTGGGGCTATCGAGGGATCAATCACATCAATATCAATATGGAGATATATTTGTTGGGTCTTCGTTTTCAATTCAGTTATCTTTGGTAAAAGAGCATCTTGAATCCCTTTCTCCTTCAATGTATTATTGTCAACCACCAACACCTCGGTACTTTCAATGAGTGCGTGTTCTTCTGGATCCAAGTCTCGTGCTCCAATATGCAAAGTCCAGGATTCTTGAATCGGCTTCATGTTTTCAATTATATTACTTAGCTCCTGATAACATTGGCCCGTAGCAATGGCTAGTCCCATGCCATCAAAAAAACCGCTAGGGGTTGTTTCGGGAGTATTAAAATCGCCATGGGCATCAAACCAAATTATCCCTGGTTTTGGTTCCTCAAATCCTGCAAGGGTTCCTAAACATGTATTACAATTTCCTCCAAGAATAAAAGGAAAGAAATCATCCTTCAACGCTTTCTTTACAATATCTCCCAAAGAATTACTCAAAACAGCTGTATTTGTCACTACATTTTCATGTCGTTGCGGAAGTTGTATTGTCTCAATTTTTACTTGATAACCTTGATTTCTTAACTTCTGATCGATTCCTGCGTTTAGATAGTGAGTGGGTCCACTTCCCATACCTACATTCTCCTGACCAAGATGAAATGGGACGGAAATTAGTGTGATCTTCAAATCTAACTTTCCTCCAAGTATTTATTCTGGCTTAATAATAGCCTTCATAACTCGGAGATGCTCGACATCTTCCAATGCTTTAGCAGCTTCTTCCAATAAGTATTCATGGCTAATGATGTTTTTAAAGGGATAAGTAGTTGAATAACGTTTAATTAAATCAACCGCTAAGTAAAAATGACTGAAGTCACTTCCCCAAGATCCTCTTATTGTTATATGTTTCTTATTAATATCTAAATGAGGGTTAATTTCTATATTTCCCGCATTTGTGTATTGGCCGACAATGGTATATGTTCCCCCATCTCTAGTCATTTCTAATCCTTCTTTAACTGCAGAAGGCACCCCAGTCGCTTCTATAGTAACATCGGCTCCCCTCTTGTGAGTGTGCTCCAATATTTGTTTCACTCTCGCCTGTGGATCTGCTTCTGTTATGTTGATTGTTGTATCAATTCCAAAATAACTCGCAATCTTCAACCGATGTTCTGGTCCACCAATCATAATTACCTGAAATGCACCATTTAGTTTAGCTAATAATGCGGCCATCAAGCCAACAGGACCTGATCCTTGTACAGCAACGGTATCACCTAGTTTGATTTCAGATCGCTGGATTGCATGGATTGCAGTAGGTAGTCCACATCCTGCTGCCATAAATGTCTTCATAAAGCCAGCATATGGGAGTTTGATTATCTTAACACCTGGTTTCAGATATATAAATTCAGACCACCCACCAAGAAGCCCTTCTTCTGCTGAATAGGTTATTCCGTATACTTTTCTTTTAGGACAGCGGGTAGATGCTTTAGCAACAAGACAGTACCAACAGTTGTTACAGGATTCGTGGACATCTAAAAAGGTAACTGGATCCCCTTTTTTGAGCTGTACGCCATCAATGTCATAAATTTCTCCATTAAACTCCTCTATGATTCCAGTAGAGACATGACCAGGAATAATTGGATAAGGAACTTCAGCTAAATGACCTTTCTGAAGATGGACATCTGTTCCACATACTTCAGAATAAGCAGTCTTTAATATTACGGCCCCTGGTTCCACATTTGGGTAGGGACGCTCCTGTAATTCGACTGTTCCATCTCTATTCATTATGACCGCTTTAACCATTGATCGTCCTCCTAAATTAACTAGAAACCTTGATCTTTTTAAAAGTAATCTCAATTCTTCTCATTTGTTTTCTAATCATCATTAAGATATCAATTTAGTTTTTTCCACTCTTTTATCAGAGCTTCTCAAGTAAGAAATAATTGCAGCTGATAGTGCAAATAAGGAGAAAAGAATGTAAGTCTGCCCTAAACTTGTGTAATAACTTGAAATAAATGTCATTCCTGAAGTAACGTCGTTTGGATTATTTATTAAGAAGAATAAAGTAAAGAGAGATGAACTAATAGTCGTACCTAAGGCAAAGCCGATATTGCGAGAGAGACCAATGAGACCTGTAACTACACTAACATCACCTTTCGGGGCTACATTCATCACAGAAGTCCCATTCGAGACAGTGAATGTAGTTAAGGATCCTGCTGAGAGTGCGACCAGTGGAACAAGGATAAAAATAATCTCATAAGAATTTCTTGGGAATATATAGAACAAAAAGGCTATCATTAAAACAAAAAAGCTTAACATAATCGCTCCAAATGAGGTTGACCGTTTCGCATCTATTCTTTCTGCGAAAAAGCCAGCAAACGGGCCCATAATTGCCATTGCGAAAGGAGGGACAACCATGAGAATTCCTGATTGATCTGATTCGAACAAAAGAACATCTTGATAATAGAAAGGCATTAGAAAAACAACACTGTAATATACCATATAACAAAGAAAAGAAGAAATTATGCCAGTAAAAATAGTTTTATGACGCAAAATCTCAACAGGGATCATTGGTGCTGGATGTTTTATTTCTGTAAGAATGAAGATGACTCCACAAAAGAATGCAACCACTATTAGAATACCTCCAATGAGCTCCCCTTTAAACAACGTTAAAATCCCCTGAACGAGAGAAAATGCAGTGATCATGAAAATAATCATACCACCAAAATCGAGTTTATACCGTTTTTCAAATGTTTCTGGAATATAGAGATGAACAAGGATTATTCCAATCAATCCAAGGGGGATATTTATAAGAAAAAT
>JBHLPG010000407.1:0-3302 GCA_048939725.1 Promethearchaeota archaeon
CCTTATCGTCACCACTGAGGAGAATACCCAGGAGAAAATCGGGGTATTAAAACAAGACAAAGAAGTCCTGGTAGCGCAGAGAGATCAAGAGGGACGGGTGGCGCTGCAATCCCTCATGAAGCAGTTGGCCGAACGGGGTATTTCCTCCCTTTTAGTAGATAGAATATTAATTTTTGCAGGTATGTTAGTTGAATTGCCTTCTCTTATGGACTATAGAAAAGATTAACACGCTAATGACTACAAACAACGTAAATCCAGTCGTTGATGTTGAAGTACTTGATTCATAATTGTTATTATTCATGGAACTTAAATCTAGATGCTCAACCTGTATGATTTCAATACCATCTTGAAAATCAGCAACAAAAATAAGGTTATCACGTACGTCAAGGTTATATGCCTGCCCTCCATCAGTGTATTGACCTATTATTTCAATATTTTCTGGGTCGTTTACATCTAAAATCTGTACACCCGCTTCCCATGAAGAAACATAAGCAATAACTCTATTGTTTTGTTGTCTGATTATCGCTCCAAACGATTCACCAATGTCTTTTCCCCCAAGCTGTTTAATATTCGAAAGGTCATGGATATCAAAGATCAATATCCCATCTCGTGTTGTTGTATAGAGGATGTTATTTAAAACGAAAAACTCCTGATAGCTAACCGTATCTTGAAAATGAAATATTTCTGTACATTCGTTACCAGTAATGTTAAGAATTTTAAATCCATTAGTAGCTTCGCACAAGAAAATTTGATCATTTGATGAATAAACCCTAATTACCCTGTAATTTTCATAATAACTTCCTATTTTCACAGGATTATTGACATCAGAACAATTAATTATCTCCAAACCAATACCCTGTGATGCGAGAAATGCAAGGTCTCCCAATTTGTACACATCAGTTGAACCAGCTCCTAGATTTGCAGTATAATCTCCAATGATAGTAAGATCACTTGGATCGGAAATATCGACAATTTCTAATCCATCCTCATAATCTGCTACATAAGCATATTCATCCTCAATAACTAGAGCATGCACAAATGTATATGTGTCAGTACAGCGGCCTAACCTAGAAGGCGTAGTTGGATCACTAATATCATATGTCACCAAACCATAATCTGCCTGTAAAACATATAAGATCTCATCTTTGACCTTTACATCGCAAGTTCGGGCATAAGGAATTGAGCCAATTTCAGTCAGTATAATCTCTTCATTTGCTTCAGCAGTTTCTGTTGATCTAGTAAGCACGAGAAGAATAAAAATGAAAGAAAGTGAAACTAATTGCGCCTTGTAAGTTTTGGTCAATACAATTCTTCTCACATTAAGCTCTAATGGTATAAAAACAACGACGTGCATCTCTAATATCTGGGATTTGCATAATTAAGTGAGCATTCATTAAGTGGCGTAGCGCATATCGAATTGTCCGTATGGAATATCGAGTTTGGGAAACTATTTCTTGTGTTGTTAATTTCTCTCGTGTTCGGAGCACTTGATAGACTATTTGAGCAGACGGAGACATTATGTTCAGTAGATCAATATCATTTATCATAATAAACCCATTTTTTTTGTTCCTAGATCCATTTTAGGATTGATCCCTAGTATGAACTATAACTTTATAAAGCTATAGTTTAGCGCAAAATATATATAAAAGCTAGTGCACTATCCTCTGTAGAAAAGGTTAAGATATTTGCATGAGACCTGATTGAAGGAGTAAATAATGAGTTCACAGTCGAGTCCTCTTCCGTTAAGAATATTCCGAGTTCTTCAAGATGAAACTCGACTAGCGATCTTTATCTGCTTAACAATCTATCAGAGATTAACTGTAAAACAATTAGGTGATTTTCTTCACAAAGGGAAAACAACTATCAGTCATCATTTACGAAAAATGGATGAGGCGGGGATTGTTAAATGGGAAGAAAGAGAGGAGGATAAAAAGAAATTAAAAACCCGATATTTCACCCTCAATTATGAAATTATTGAGAAACGACAAGAATGGCCACTTGAAGAGATTGATTTAGAGAAATTACCTGAACGTGAAAAACTCGCACTCAAGGCTTCCTTATTTGATTCAATGAGAACTGAGGCTTTAGTTACTTCAAATATCATGGATTGGATGATTAAATATACCGAGGTTTTACGTGATATTATTGATTTGTCTGCTTTAGATAGACACAGTCAATCTTTCATTAAGACCTTCACATTAACGCCTGAAACACTCTCGATCTATCAAGAGGCTATACAGAAAATGGAAGAAAAACTCAAAAACAGCACTACTCCTGTTACGCATATCAGCTCGAATGTTTTAATTCCAATCAAAGACATCTTAGAATGGAAACGGACCCAAAAAATCGAATGAAAGTAGAAAGTTGGAGAAATACATGAGAAAATTCAGTATTGTTGAAATTGAAGACAGTTACTTGAATTTCTTTACTCCTGCAGTTCTTATCGCAGCAGGATTATTTCTTCAATATTTTTTTAATTTGCCAGTATCGTTTATGAATATAATAATCCATGAATCTGACCAAACGATTAATCTAGATCTGCTGGGTGCAATAATTGCTAATGTAATAGGCATTGTTATCTGTTTTGTTGTCTATTTCCTCTTAATTCCCCGATTAAAAGTTCAGGATACAGAATATGAAGACATTACCTCAAGAAGTTTACTTATTGTTTGTGAAGTGTTTCTTGTTGTTCTATTTTTCCGTATAATTGTCTCATTTATTTTCGAATTTTTCGGAAGCACCATCTATTTAGTTCGTCCTTGGTTTATTGATTCTTATATTCTTTTATCTGATCCCCTTATACGTGTATTATTCTTATCATATCAGTTTGTTTTACTTCCTATTTATACTGAGCTACTTTATCGCAGAACAATCATTCCCTTATTAGAGGATCGTGGTTTATCCCCATTCTTAGCTGTAATCCTCTCAAGTTTAGGCTTTTGTCTATTATTTTTACCCGAATATATGCAGACTACAAATTATCCCGGGACAGCTTTTTGGTTCATTTCAACCTTTTTATTTGGTTTAGCTACAGGCTTGATCTATATTCTTACACGTAATGTCCTTCTTTCAATCTTCTATTCAATGCTTTATTATGCTTATCGGTATAGTGGAGAGCTAGGTCCGATATTTGATAATGAATTACTCATCGTTGCGAACTTTCTTCTCAGTATCTTTATCGTAGTTTGTGGATTAGTTCTGATTATCTACGTCATCTGGATTTTACTTCAAAAAGAGTCATCTCAAAAGTGGGTTAGCATTATTAAGACCCATTCTGCACCAAAAATTGGCCGGGGGATAAT
>JBHLPG010000408.1:0-3290 GCA_048939725.1 Promethearchaeota archaeon
GCGATTCTATTATGTCAATGCAGCAAAATCCTATTCAGGATCTCTTAGAAGATATCATCAAGGCAATTCAGACATTTTTTCAAGAGATAGCAAATCCAATTGGTTTTATTGAAAAATACTTCATATTAGAACAAGGATACAACTTCTACAATACAGTTGTTTATACAACAATTGGGATTCTTGCGATTTTCCTTATAGGAAAAATCATTGTTAAAATTAACCAAAGAGGAGCTAAACGCTGGGGAGACGAAAACTATATTCCTGTTCAAATGGATTCAGAGTTTTTTGTTTCTATCTTGCCGTATATCTTCATTGGTTCAACCCTACGTGCTCTCCAAGATATTGCTGACCAAGAAAAGATTATTTCTCCTTATGAGATATTCAGACTTAGAATTTTCGTCACCCCCTATGTCTATATCATCACAATCCTATTAACGTTAATTTTAGGGCTTGTGTCTATAATAATATCCCAAGAATATCTCAAGAATGTCCAGCGATTTTCAAACTGGAGAATAACCTTCTTTACAATTGGTTGTTTAACTGAGATAGTATTATTCATACCTATTCCTTTCTTACTGACTGATTTGTACTACATTGGTGGCGGTATCAGTATTTTATTGTTATCAGGTATTTTTGGAATTCTTTTCCATTTATCAGCAACGCGTCTGACACAAAAGTATCTACCTAATGCGATTATTCAAAGAGAGGAGATTTTAGCGATGGTTACTCAAATGTTTGACGCGTTTAATACCGTTATTGCGATTGAATTCTTTAATTACCAAGAGAAACATTATTTACCCGCATTGCTTTTTGATACTCCCTTTGGAGCCTGGCCGTTTCTAGTATTAAAATTTGGAGTGGTGTTGACATTCATTTATGCAGTAAGGGGAGTGGAAAATGAGGAGATTCAGAAATGGCTATTGTGGGTTGTCTTCCTACTAGGTTTAGCAACGGGAACGAGAGATTTCCTGCGATTAGTGACAAACACTTGACAAACCTAGGTTTCAATCACATTTGAATTCATTGAGGGCCTATAACTTTGTATTGAGCCTTTATTGTGTTTAATATGGTCTTAGAATGTTCTAAGTTTTTCGTTTCAATTGCTAATTCGACAACTACATGGTTAAAGGGTAGATCTGGAGAGAAACGGTCTACATTAATATCGATGATGTTCGCTTCCAACTTAGTTATGATCTTTAATAGCTTTTCTAGTCCCCCAGGTTTATCTTCCACTAAAACCTTTAGCTCTCTATAGCGTCCAGACTTGATTAGACCTTGTGTGATGAGTTTACTTAATATTGTTATGTCTACATTACCCCCACTAACTATCAATACAATTTTTTCATCTTTTTGTGATATATCTCGGTATAGCAGGGCTGCTAGCGCTGTTGCTCCTGCTCCTTCTGCTACTGATTTACATCGCTCTAAAAGAAGTAGCATAGCTTGAGCTATTTCCTCCTCTTCGACAATCACAATTTCATCCAAATAAGATTTCATGATTGAGAACGTAAATTCACTAGGACTTTTTATAGCAATTCCATCTGCTAATGTATTCCCTTTCTCTGTTTTTATCAACTTTCCCTCCTTAAAGGATTTATATGCTGCTGCCATCTCCTTTGTTTGGACACCAACTACCCGACAGTCGGGTTTTCGGGCTTTAATTCCTGTAGCTATCCCTGAGATTAACCCCCCTCCACCAATAGGGCAAATGACTAGATTAACATCTGGAAGGTCTTCCAATACCTCCAACCCAATAGTCCCCTGTCCTGCAGCGATTTCTGGATCATCAAAGGCATGAATTAAAGTCAGATCTTCAGATTCTTTAATTTCCTTTGCTCTGACATAGGCTTCTTCAAAACTGTCACCGTAAAGAACAACTTTTCCCCCGTATCCTTTGGTTGCCTCTATCTTAGAGATCGGAGCGCCTTTGGGCATAACAATGGTGGAAGCTACTCCAAATATCGATGCTGCTAGTGCTACTCCTTGCGCATGATTTCCCGTGCTGACTGCGACGACTCCTTTCCTCCGTATCCTTTCTTCTAAACGGGCGATTTTATTATAAGCTCCCCGAACTTTAAATGAACCTGCTTTCTGTAAGTTTTCGGGTTTAATGTAGACGTCACACCCAGTCATTTTTGAAAATGTAGTAGAATGGTTTAATGGTGTTCTTTTTATCTTCCCCTTGAGCACTTTTTGAGCTTCAAGAATATCATTTAGCGTTAAATCAGACAAATCAATCACCTCGTTATCCCCCTTAAGATCACACCTCCCAAATAAATGTTTCTTCTAATAGTTATCCTGAATAAACACAGGGAAGGATTATGTTAATGCTGTTCTGAGTCATCCATAATCTTCCATTGAAATAAGAGGTAAAGAATTTGAGATAGTGCGAAACCAAGCTGAACCCTTCCAGTGTAGTCAGTAAAATATCACTAGGAATGCTAAAACTTATTCCAACTGAAAAACTATTCAATATTTCCACTTCAATAGTAATTGGGAATCCTCGAAGCCACGTTAAGATTGTAGCAAAAAGATTCTCTGGAAAATGAGAACTAGCCCAAATTTCTGGATTAGAAGTTTCAAGATCATCTGAATCCAAGGAAGAAATCATATTAAACTGCGTATTAGAAGAGTTGCGAAGATAGTGGAAACTAGTCCTCAATACATTAGACAGAGAAACAGGATAGATGTTCGGAGGGTTGAGGAGTAATTGAATTAAATCTGTGACAATGATAGTAAGGATTTTTTGGCGATAAGCTACATGACTAAACCTCTGAACAACTTTTTGATCCAATATTTCGAAGTTATTCATAAGATGATGACTCAGATCCATTAGTAGAGATCCTGTACGCAGTTCATGTGTGAGTTCCTCGACCCAATTATTAATTGTTAATGTCATTGGTTCAGAAATTGAGGAATAAAATATCTTATAGGTTTTAAGGGGGATTGAATTCAAATCCATGTGCAGCGAAAAAAGAGTTTTATTACTAATGTGTCTGGTACTTGGATGAATCCTACTCATCTGGGAAAATGTTTGAGTGAAGTAGAAAACATCCCCGTGATCCGCTGATAAGATAATAAAGGGATTAAAAGGATTAGAATAGATTGTAGAGATATTATTTCGAAGAGTAACTTCTTTCATCCATATGGAAGAAGAGAAAGGAAGTTTATCCATAAATTTTGAAATATCCTTTCTCATGATATTTTTCCCTTCAGACAGTACAAGAATTGCTTAGCTCATTTATTTATCTGAGGAATATCTCCGACAATTTTTTTTATGGTTATTTTTA
>JBHLPG010000409.1:0-3282 GCA_048939725.1 Promethearchaeota archaeon
CAACCGAGGGCGATGAAATCACCATTCATCTTGAAATCCGTGATGATGTGGGTTTATTACGGAATAATATCTTCTATTTCGTGAAAATTGATTCTAAATCTTGGAGCGAGCCTTTATCATTATTCAACCAATCTCTCTTTACTCCAAAGGAAAATCCAATTAGATTGAACTCTAGTCAAACAAAAAGTGACTTGTACTGCTATTTTTTAGTTCAGAAAGATGATTATTACCCCGCAGAAACCAATATGACCATTCATTTTCAAACAAAACTAAACTTCCTTGTCGAGTGGCTAATATGGTTAATTCTAGAAAGCGATATGGGCGCTTGGATAGGAACTATCGCAGCAATCGCTGCACTACTCTGGGGCCTTTATACTAGATTAATCAATCGTCTCTTAAGAAGAGTGAAGACTTGCCAATACTGTGGAGGCAGCTGGAGAACTAAATATCCTGTTTGTACCCACTGTGGACGAATTTTGAATCCGGAAAAATTAATGAAGGACTCCCCGACAGCAAAGGAAATTATTGAAGATCAGGAAATTATTGTCTCAGAAACAGAAATTTAATCCTCCAAGGATTTTTCCCAAGAACTCCAATTAGAAATATCGATTTTCTCTTTTGCTATTTCCCTTTGTTTAATTTTCATTACTAGTTCACCTCAATCCAATGTTAATGGTTTATTGAAAATATCAAATCGAGAATAATGTCCACTTATATCGAAGTTTTGACGTTCTTGAATAGCAATCTTGGGATCAATATCAGCATAAATTATACCTTCTTTATCAACTAAAGGACCCGAAATTACATTGCCAGTTGGGTCAACGATTAATGATCCGCCATTCTGCCAACTCTTTGAGTGTGATTCTAGGTCATTCTTCATTGGGAATTCAGATTCTTTTAAATGAGAGAAGTCTGTTGGTCGTAACAGACCAGAAGTTGATATCACCCATGAACGTCCTTCTAGAGCAATAAACCTAGTAATGTCCTGAGTTAACCCTAAACTCCCAGGCCATACAGCAACATGTATTATCTCCTCCTGTAAATGGAGAGCAGCTCTCGCTAGAGGTAACCAATTCTCCCAACAATTCAAACCTCCTATTTTAATCCCATGAAAAGCATAAGTTCTTAGTCCTTTACCGTCACCATCAGACCAAACCAGACGTTCCTCATATGTAGGTTTTATTTTCCTGTGGCGACCTAGAAGTTTTCCATTAGAATCAATAGTGAGAAGAGTACAATATATTGATCCTCCAGCTCTCTCCGCTATTCCTCCAATGAACATTATTTCTAAATCCTTGGCTAATTTTTTAATGTCAGGAAGGATCGTACTATTATTTAAATCGATAGCCTCAACCCAGTATTTAGCATAGACCGTTTTTTGTTGGGGGTCGTTGAATTTCGATCCACATGAAGAGGAAAGCCAGATAGGATAACCTGGAATTAAGGTCTCTCCCCAGGTGACTAAGTCTGCATCATTAGATTTTGCTTCCCTAATATAAGAAGCTAATTTATCCCAAGTTTTTTTGGCATCAAGAAAAACAGGTGCAATCTGAATCCCTGCAACTCGAATCATATTCTTCGAAATATAAAATGAAGAAAAAAAGCTTGTGTAAGGTAATCAGAGAATTTCCTATTTATTAAGAAGCCTAGTAACGATTTCTTCAAAAATAGAGGCAAATAGCTTCATAGAAGCAATGTCAATAAACTCATTATTCCCATGAATGTTCCCTCCTTTTGGACCTAAATCAATAACTGGAATACCTGAAGCATAGCGGGCATCTGATGCTCCCTCCTGTTCACATGCTCCTGAAGGTAATGAATACTTCTCTAATACTTTTGAAGCAGTCGTTACTAAGGGATTCTCTATTGAGGTATGAAAATAACCAGATGAACCTGGACAAGTAACATCTGCTTCGTTAGCTAGTGTACCTAATCGTTGTCTGAAAGCGTCACATAGTAAACTAATTTTATCTTCGGATAGAAATGCACGTACATCAAAATAAATTTCAGTTCCTTCAGTATTAGAGTATGAAATAATGTTAGGATTTACAGAGATACCAAATTCGCTCAGAATTTCTGTTGGTATGTCGATTAAAACAATACTACGGATCTTCCGCAAAAAACTTGTTAAGTTTTCATCGTAAGGTATTTTTCTAGCCTCTGATTCATTTGTACACTGAACAATTGAAGCTTCAATATAATCAGGGATTACATTTCCCTTTATCCAAGGACCCTCAATTTCTTTCACTACCCAATCCCGATGGAGATGGAGAAGCTTAGACAGTGCTACAACACAATGCGTATCAGAACCGCGAACAAAATAAGCACTGTGGCGATTATCATCTCCGAGTATACGGGTGTTACATTTCTGATCTCGAACCAGTCCAAATGAATTTAAAATCTTTGGAGGCAGCTTTATTTTTACCCCAAATCCAGCACGTCGTCTATGAACAACTCTGGGCCCCCCATCGACGTTAATAACATATTTCGGTTTTTTATTATTCTTGGAAAGGTAATTGAAAAAATATTGGGCGCCATTTCGGCCACCAATCTCCTCATCGGTTGAAAAATAGAATCCAAGTCGTTTTACAACTGGATTATCTTCTTTACACAGTTTTTTTAACATGAGTAAAGCAGAAACCACGGAACCTTTGCAGTCTTTAGATCCACGACCATAACCCAACCCTGAGTCAATTTTTAGAGAAAAAGGATCTGATTTCCACCCTTCACTTACTGGAACTACATCAAGATGACCCATAAAAAGAATATCAATATTATCCTCATTAAATGTCAAATAGATAGAGGAGTACCCTTGACTTTCCAATATTTGAGCTCTTATGTCTGGATTCCAAGTTTGTGCCACGTCTTGAATATATTCTAAAATATCGGGTTCAGGATAAATTTTATTTACAGGATCGTTTATTGTTTTGTATTGTATTAGCTTCTGGAGAAGAATTTCTGCTTTCATCTGTCTTTCACTTTTTCAAATGTTTTTTCACCGAATACGAGATAGGTACCGCTCCAATCGCTTACTAATTCGGTCAGATACGGCTTTTGGAATAGTATGTTCACTTTCAGATCCAATTGCCATTAATGTTAAATCAAGCGCAGATCTTTGGGCATCAAATCCTTTTCGGATTAATTCTTTACTAAAATGGTCTTTAGTTGAAGCCCACCACGTCTGACATGAATGTTGAGCTTTAGCAACAGCTTTTAATGCCAGTTTAACCTCGTATTCAGTTTCGTCCTTATTAAATAATAAAAATTCAAGAGTCTCTGATA
>JBHLPG010000097.1:0-13325 GCA_048939725.1 Promethearchaeota archaeon
CAAAATGTTCAGACAATTGTGGTTGACGAAGCTCATCATCTGCGGAGGAACTGGTGGATGACCTTACAGGAAGTCATTCAGGAATTAACCCCGAGTACAATTGTTTCACTGACAGCTACCCCTCCATATGATGTTTCACCTGCAGAATGGGAACGATATACTCAGTTATGCGGCCCAGCCGACACTGAGGTCAGTGTCCCTGAACTTGTAAAAGTAAGAAACCTCTGTTATCATCAAGATTATGTCCTCTTTTCAACTCCAACAGAGGATGAAGCAGCAGAAATATTACAATTTAGAAATAAGATTTGGTACCTAATTGACGAGATCAAACAGGATGGGGAACTTACGAAATATCTAGCAAACCATCCATGGATTTATCACTCAAATACTCATATAGAGGATATCTTAGAAGAACCAGCGATTTTTTCCGGCATGCTTGTGTATCTCAATAACGTGGGGGTAGAGATCCCCAAAAAAACCCTTATGATTTTGAATTCAACTTCTGAAACTCTACCTAAATTCTCCTTAGCATTGTTTGAGATCTTGTTAACAGGCTTAATTTTTAATTGTTATCATTCCCTAGATGATCTTCCTTCATTCCTCATCCAGATACACGATCGATTGAAAACTTTAGGGGCGATTGAAAGAAGGAAAGTAGACTTGGAAGGTGCTGAAGAGATCGAACGGATTTTAAGGCAAAGCTTATCAAAATTAAAGAGTATAGTAGAAATAGTGGATCTAGAGAGCACTCAACTCGGTAATTCCTTACGACAGGTCATTTTAACAGATTATATTCGGAAAGAATACCTACCTAAGACTCCAGATGAAGATGTTGTGATCAACAAAATCGGAGTGATTCCCATTTTCGAAGAAGTACGACGTCATTTCAATCTTGGCTCACAAAGAGTAAATCAACCAAAATTAGGCGTGTTGACTGGATCAATCATTATTATTCCTAGGATAAGCGAGTTCTTATTTCATCAGATTGTAGAGGATGAGGACATTCCTGTAGATCGATTAACGATAACAGAATTAAGCCATGATTCCTCTTATCTTAGTATAAAATTTAAAGGGAGTGATAAAAAGAAACGAGTCGAGATCATTACCCGATTATTTACGGAAGGAGGGCTAAATATCTTAGTGGGAACAACCTCGCTCTTGGGGGAAGGATGGGATGCTCCTTCAATCAACTCTCTTGTCCTAGCTTCATTTGTAGGTTCATATATGCTGAGTAACCAAATGCGGGGCAGAGCAATAAGGATTGATCCCACCTCCCCTCAGAAAACTGCAAATATCTGGCATCTAGTTTGTTTAGATTTACCATCCTTAGAAGCAAGACTTGGATTTCTTCCTGATAAACAAGCCATTGGTGGAGATTTTCAGATGCTAAACCGGCGATTCAAAGGTTTCCTCGGCGTTGCGTTTGATAATCCCATTATTACAAATGGACTTGAACGTTTGAATATTAAAAAACCCCCTAGGAGTTCCAAGGAAATTGAAAAATATAATAATTTGGCCAAGAGGATGGCTATTAATCGAGAGGAGATGGTAGAAGATTGGGAAAAAGCTTTAAAATTAGGTGAAGGTTTTAAACTTGTAAATGGAATTAGAGCCCCTCCTGCAAGTTTACCACGCTTTTATATTTTTTCAAATACCATTGCTGCCATTGTTTGGCAAGGGATAATGACCTCATTATTTTTTATTGCCCTCTATCTGCGCGGATTAAGCAGAATGCGTTTCCATGGAGAACTACAATTTCTTTTACTTCTCCTTATACTTGGTTGTATTGCTGGTTTTTTGATTTTTCTTCCATATTTTTTCAAAGCTATGTGGCTTTTTTTAAGACATGGTCCTTTAAAAGGGAGTATGAATCAAGTTGCTAATGCATTGCTGTTATCCCTTTGCAACACTGGAAAAATTCGCACACCCTTCAAAAAAATCACTATTAAGACCGAAAAGGATGACATATACTTAGGAGCAGTTCGATGTTATATTCAAGATTGTTCCAAAAGAGAGGAATCGATCTTTCTTGACGCCCTTGAAGAACTTCTAAACCCGATTGAAAACCCCCGTTATCTCTTAAAACGTAAGTCCATTTGGGGAGGAATTTTCAAACGACAGGATTACTTAAGTCTTCCCTCTATCTTAGCAACCAATCGGGAGTATGCTCAAGAATTTGCTAACAATTGGGCAAAGTATGTAGGAAAAATGGAGCTTATCTATACACGAACCTTCGAAGGACGTCAGATTCTTTTACAGGCTCGAACAAAAAGTTTATCTGCAAGGTTTATGGAAAAAGCAGATCGAATCAGTACATGGCAATGATGGGTTCCTATTATTCAGTGATTTTAAGACTTCTTTGAAGACTCTAATTGGAAATAAAAATGCATTTAAATAATATCAACGTACGGTCGTTCGTTATTAAATAAAGCTAAAATAACCAAAATATCCAAAAAATGGCTTTTACAAGACCTTCCTAACTGGTTAGGATGAATTATGGTTCAAATTCTGAAAAAAGTGAGAAAAGAGAAAATAGAACGTGCAGCTCTTGATGAATTTTTATCTAAGGGATTCTTAAATGCATCTATGAGAAATATTGCTAAGAATGCACAAATTAGCACCAGTAATCTGTATAATTATTTTGAAAGCAAAGAAAAATTATTTTATTCAATTAGTGATGATGTATATATTGTTATCAACGATCTAATAAGAGATCTCATGCTAAAAGAAGATGAAATTGGAAGTGACCATTTTTTTGATCAGGTTAGTAATTTAATTGCAAAACCAATAAGAGAATTAATAAAAAATCATCGGAAGCAATTTTTATTGATTATGGAGGGGAGTCAAGGAACAAAATACGAAAATTTTAAGGAAGAATTAGTGATAGTAATTGAAAAACATTTTGTGGAGCATTTACAAGCAATTGACAATACATTGACTAAGGATTTGATAGATCCTTTTATATTCCACATTTTAGCGAGAAATTTGCTAGAGGGATTGCTTGAGATCGCAAGACATTATAATAGTGACAAATGGGTAGATTATAATGTTGAAGCCTTGATGAATTACCATGTACATGGAGTGTCCCAATTCTTTAGGTGATATTTTCCTGGTTAAAGTTTCCAGTGTGATTTTTATCTCCATTTCAGTTTTTTGAATATGAATAAGGGATACATTTTACCTTTACAACTACATTTTTAAATACCAATAACGAACGATCGCTCGCTAATAATTTAATAGTGAACAGCTGTTCGCTATTATAAAAGTGGAATTTGATATGCGAATTACTATTATTGTATTTAGTCCTTCTGGAAATACCTTGAAAGTTGCAAAGATGTTAAATGAAAACCTTTTAGGAAAAAATAATGATGTGCAGATCGTTGATTGCACAAGAGCTAAAGGTTTATTTAAGTACAGATCATTTAACCAATATCTGAAACATCACGTAAAAGAACATGATATACTTTGTATTGGATCTCCGGTATACGCCCACCATTTACATTATAATGTCCAAGATCTTATAAAATCCCTACCTCCTCCTGGGAATGGATGGGGGCAATTTACAATTCCTTTCATTACCTATGGAGGGATAAATTCAGGCGTGGCTCTTCAAGAAGCAGGAAATCTCTTGAAAAAAACGGGTCGTATACCTATTGCTGGAATGAAAATCAATTCTCAGCACTCCTTAACGAAATTACCTCAGATTACGACCAAAGTAAATGATGGTATGCCTGGAGAAGAGATTAGTCATTTAATTGAAGAATTATCTGACATCATTCTTAATGGTCAGGGATATGAGGATGTTTCTAAGACATTTTGCTATCAGAAATTGATAGGACGAATAAAAGCTAAAACAATATTTCGAGAAAAATTATGGCAAAAGCATCTCTACCCCAAACAGGTGATAGACTTAGAAAAATGTATCCATTGCGGGAAATGTGCTGAAATATGTCCTGTCCAAAGAATAGAAATGATTGACAAGACGCCCAGAATTTGTAAGGAAAATCCTAGCTGTATTCATTGTGGCTCTTGTGTTTCTCATTGTCCAACTAATGCAATAACTTTCGACACAAATTGGGATCGCTGGAATAAGCTTCTTTCGATAGCTGCTAGTGGTCATGGTCCCCTTCCTAGTAATGAGGAACCTAAATCCGTGGTCTATGGAAAGATAAATTGATACGAGGAAAGAAAAATTACGAAAAAGTTTACGAGTAATATGTCTAATTAGTATCTTTTTATCGCCAAATTGGCTTAATTGGTGATCAATTCAGGTGAGGATAGCCCTTTAAATGGTTGTGGATTAGTAAAAGATTCTCAATCCATGAGGAAGTTGTACTTCCATTTTCTCTATTTCAATTAGCAACGATAAAGTTGTTTATGATTATTGAAGGTTTTCTAAATTCAATAATAGTAAATTCCGTCTATTCCATTAAGTTGAAGGTTTTGAGAGCTCTTTTATTGGAAAAAATAATTCTACTACCGATCTAACTATGTCGGATTATATTATATCGAGGTTGCGTAAGCAACCACTCTTTTTTCAAATCAAGAGAAGCTTTAACTCCTCAAGAGTTTTAGACTCGAAGTTTTGCCCCTTTCACATGCTTTTTGAAATGATAGAGATTGAATGAAATAGTGATTGATTTATGGTTAGTGAACTCCGGATTCAAATTCAACACGATTCTCCTCACCTTAATTTCTCAAAATCCTTCTTAGATACCGACCTTTATGGTTATTGCAATTCAAAATTCGATATATTAATGATTCCAAGGAAACTTAATGTACAAAATTTGGAAATAGCGAAGAACTTTTATCCAAATAGACAGGATTGGAAAATTACAACCATTGAGAGCAATCCAACAACGATTACATATATTAGCATGAAATGCCTGTGTGACAAAACAATAAATTCCCAGATACAACAACAAGGTGGAATATCAATTTATCCAATCCGATTTTCTAAGGGTTGGAGTCATTATCAGATCGTTTGTTTAGACAATTCCATATTATCCTCTGTAGTGCAAGTCTTACAAACCTATCCACGAACAAAAATTAATTCAATAAGGGAATTAGAATCCAACGGGATTTTTCCTTCTCAAATGATATCTACTACGGAATTCACTAGTGATTTAACAGAACATCAACTTTTAATCCTAATTAGAGCATTTGAACTAGGTTACTATGAAATTCCAAGAAGGACTAGAACTCAAGACATTGCTATGGAATTTCAGGTTTCTAGATATGCTGTGGAGAAAACTCTTCGAAAAGCAGAAAACAAATTACTCACCTCACTAATGCCTTATCTTTTACTGAAGAAGAGTTCGGTCGAGAATTAAACCCTGAAAACCCTCAATTACATAAAGGTGCTGATTTTGGATTTTTATTTTGCCAAAAATGAAGCTTAGTAAAGGGATTTTTTATTAGATATTCCTTTTTGGCTCTACTAGGCATTATTCTCCTCTAGGAAACAGTTGGAGGTAATACCCATGAATTTATAATGTAGTTGCATATGCAACCAATCTTCTTTTCCCAATCTAAGACTGTTGATACTTTGTAAACGTATTGATAGCATTCGGAGAGTTTACTTATTGGATTTGGTCATAATAGCTTTTCTAGCTCTGTTTTTACGAATATTTTTGTTAGGCTCTGAAAGGATTTTCTTAAAACAACTTGAAGAATATGATTCAGTGATAATCAGTGCAATATTTTTTTTAACTGGATCCTTATTTCTACTCCCAATTTTTTTGGTAATTCCTAAAGAAACACTTCTCACAGGATTAGAAGATTTGCAATTCGCCCTTATCAGTTCAATTGTTTATACATTCGGCTTTTTTGCTTATGTAAAAGCATTATCAGAGGAGGAAGCTTCTTTAATAGCTCCTCTCTATAATGCATCCCTTCTTTGGTTACTCGTATTAAGTATTATTTTTCTAGATGAAAATATCGGATTATTTCGCATATTCGGAGCAATTCTAATGTTTATTGGAGTTTTTTTCTTATACTCTGGAAGAATCACTGAAAAATTCCTTAAGATTCGAGAGTCAAAAGCCTCATTATTGATGATTGGTGGATCATTCTTTTTAGCACTGGGAAGGACAATTGATACTTATGTTATACGGACAATTGATTCAAGAGTTTATGCTTTCTTCATCCTTTTTTTTGCTGGATTATTTTTCTTAAGTATAGCAATCTTCACCAAAAGGTGCCATGATGGTTATCTTGCCTTGAAAAATGACCTCAAGACCATTATTTACGCTGGATTTGCAAATGGGTGGGCTTATATTATGCTTTTGATTGCTATTGCAGGATTGGAAGTAACTGTCGCAGAACCCGCATCTTTGTTATCTGTTTTTGTTACCGCTCTCCTAGCTAAACTAATTTTAAAAGAAGAAATTGAGGAGCGATTATTTGGTATGGTACTCATGGTTATAGGAGCCATTCTATTATTTATATGAAATCTTCTATTTTTTGTTTATTCCCTAGGCAGAAACTATTGGTTCGTTTCATTTGCATGCAGCAGAGTCAATGTTCCACAGATGGCAGTTGTCATACCGATTATAGAAAGAAGTATCACTAAACCAAGTTTGTGTAAATCAGTATCCCACATTTGGCTTATTACTGTAAAACCCACAAGAAAAGAGAATAATGAAATGCAAATCAAAATAGAGAATATTATATCAAGATACTTCCGATCTAGACTTTTCTTCTTGGTATTCATAATCGCAACAGGTTGGTTTGAGCTCTCCATATGATGCACCTATTTTAAATTTGTGAATTTCTAGGGTATTTAAGAACTCCCTGATTAAAAGATTTATCCTGAATTTCCTAATCCAGGGAAAAAGCGCCAAAAATGGCAAAATGAGAAGAGTTTCTGATTATATCTATCATTGTTTTATATTTCTCATGTGACTGAAATAATGAATCTTTCACTTCTTTATGCTTAGAATTTACTTTGGAAAGAGATTCTTTGTCAATGAAAAAGATTTGTTGATAAGGAATATTCAAATTGTTGATATAATCATTAAATTGATGTTCTGGAATTTTTTCTAGTGATCTCAAATGTTGAGTCAATATAGCAATCATAATCTGAAGTTGGAATAAAAAAAACATTTTAGAACTATCTTGCTTATGAAACTCTTCATCTAATTGGATAAAAATGTCATTAAACCACTTAGTTATTCTAAACTTTCTTCTAGACAGATGTTCAGTTATCTTTTCCGTTTCAAATTCTTCGATTATTCTATTATCAGTTAATTGGTTTAAGTAGTAGTAAATTCGTGATCCAGGCATACTAAGCTTTCTTTTGATTTCAGCAGATGTAGCACCTGGTTTCCGAAGTAATTCTAATATTATTGCAAGTTTATTTGGATCATTCATCAGATTTAGGATTTTTGTTGAATCATAAATATGAATATCTGATTGATTTGAGGGATTGCGATCATTCATTTGAGTTCATTCTTACCAATTACATAAAACTTATAAAATTATTGAATAGTCAACAAATTGATAACTAATCAAATATCTGAATAATTATGGATGGATTTTCCATGTATGAAACGAGTGAATTGAGAGATCTTCTCAACGAAATAGGAGAGATAAATGAAGCTATCTTCCCTGGCCACTTAATAATTGGCATTTTTGTGATATTAATAACACTTTGGTGTTATTTACGACCGAATAAGACAAGTGATAAATTAATGAAAGGTTTCTTGGCAGTTTATTATGCTATTATCGTATATACTTGTATTGTATGTGCATTAAATATGAAAAGCCCCTATTACTTTCTCACAGTTGTTGTTCATTTAGCAGTTTGTTTATTCTTCATGCTGAGTATTTTCAATGATGAGATAAAATTTGGTCTACCAGAACAGAATGGAATTAAGTTTTTGTCTGTTTTCATGACTATTTATGGTATTTTCCTTTATCCTCTTGTTGAAATATTCATGGGTTATGTTTGGCCAAAGATATTTGTATTTTCATTCTGTCCAATGGGTATTTTTGCCATCGGAATTGTGATTACAGCATACCCAGAAATATCTGGCTCTAAAATACATCAAACTCTTCTAGTATTACTTTCATTCGGAGCTGTTGTTTTTGGGGCCCGTACCGTCTTGATTGGAGGAATTTTCGATCTTTCATACATCATCAGTGGTATTATCGGATTCCTAATCTTCCTAAGATATGAAAAAAACATACAATTTCTAGGAAAGAGAAAGAGAGCAGTAAATTTTGGTGATATTATTGGATAATAATAGCGGTTTAATGAGCGAAAAGGAACGAGAATATCCTCATTGCCATTTAATTCAATTTCTTTGTTTCATTGGTTTTTTCATGGTCTGGATCCTTGACTCTTTTATCCTCAACTTTTCTGTTGGCTTATCCTCCTTCATCCCTTTAGCCTTACGATTAATCATCTTTGGGGTTTTAGTCTGTATAGCGTATGTTATTTCACGTTCATTGCATAATCTTGTATTGAGAGATGGCCATGTTGAAGACCAAAAAGGTCATAGTCATTATCCACCTGATCGAGTAATAGATTATGGAGCTATGGCATATGTACGGCATCCATTATATCTCGCTGTTCTTCTATTTTATTTTGCCTTTGTAGTTCTGACCATGTCAATTATTGGTTTTATTATATGGATTATAATATTCTTTATTCATAATATAATGGCATCATTCGAAGAAAAACAGCTGATTGTAATGTTTAATGATGATTATAAGGAGTATAGAAATCAAGTTCCAAAATGGTTCCCTAATCCCTTCAAAGTAGTTAAACTATGATAGAAAATGTTCACTCAAGGAAATTGAGGATTTCTTTCGAGATCTGGTATTGAGCTTGAGACCCCGCTTCAACCCAATTAATCATTATAGAATGAAGAGTTTCCTCTAAGTTTGGAAAATCTTCGTCCATCAGATTCTTATTAATGATTTTATCTTCAACAATCTCTAATAATGCTTGTTCTAGGATCTTTTCGGTTCTTATACTAGTTTGAGGGTCACTCAACCATGTTTCTAGATGTGTCAGACTCTCATAAGGAGAAGCTGCGATTATTTGCGCGAGTACATGCTTGAAAATCCATTCAATACTCTCATTATCAACATAGAGAATTGGTTGAAGAAATTGAAGAGCCCTTATAGGTTCTTTACGGCCTGGTACCTCCACACCATGGATTAACCAATCGATAAGGTAAGGGTCACGATTAGTAATCCAGTCATGGGTTAGTGTATACATTTCATCGGGATATTGTTTCCAGGAAGAAAAAATAATGAAATCAAGGGAACGAGTGACATCTTCTGATTTCAAAAGTAACAGTTGACGATACAATGCAACATTCTTTTCATCTGGGACAGGATTAGCGAAAAAATGTAATAGAGGAAAGAAAGGAGTAAGAATCTTGGGTAGTTCAAGATATTCTTTGTATTCCAAGGGGGAAAAATGTAAGCTATTCGCATCAAATGACTCAATGACAAGTTCGGCTCCTTTTTTTAGGGATGGCCAACTGTTTTTTCGTTTCCATTGCATATAGACCTTTTCTAACGCTTTATAGTTGGATTGATATATCAGTTGCGGAATCGGATCCATTTCTCTTTTAATATCCATTTCGACGATAGGAGTTATATTTGTTAGCTCCTGGTGGATCCGAAAATTCTTATCTGTGTCATAATTTGGTATCTGAACCTCATCACAACTAGATAATAGCTCAAGAAGCTGTTGTTTAATTGAATCTGAATCCGCCTGTATTTTGTCTACTGATGCTTGAAGTACCTCTTGGATTTTACCTATTTTACGGTCAGTTAACTTCCAGCGCTCCTTCTCTTCTTCCGAAAGTCTGATTGTAACATATCCTTTTGATAACCAGATTTGAACCCTCCCTTCCCAATAAAGCTCGTTTAAGTAGGAAATCCAAGATAAATCAATATTGGAAAGTTTAATACTTTTATCTATTATAATAACCCCCTTAGTCAATTATTTTCCAAATTGTTTTTCGAGACTGACTTTTAACTTCTTGATGAATTCTTCTCTTCTCACCTCATCCCATTCAGGGAGAATAAGTCCCTCTTTTTCGAGTTGATTAATTGTCTCATTTAATATCTGATCCACTAGATTTGCAGAATCTTCTTCTTTTGTAGAATAGCTTAAAAGAGCCTGTTTCCCTTCAGAGGTAATTTTCACATATGTATATTTCCCCCTTTTGTACCTTTGAATTAAGCCATCTTGTTCTAAGTCAATAAGCGCAAGATATAGTCCTTTCTTTGATATCTTCAAATTTTCCATTATTTTACCAAACGTCATATTACTACTTTGAGTCAACAATTCTAGGATGGGAATTCCAAGTGATCTTCTCTCAAGACTCATCCAAGATTTTGTGGACATGAAAAAACCCATGAATTTCAGTAGAGAATTAATAAAAAAGGAGTAATTGAGTTTATGATACCTTTTAAGCTTATATTGTTTTAAGCTCACCTAAGACGTAATCCTTATCGTCTTTCTTTTCGATTTTTTCTCCAGCCTCTTTTGCTAATTCTAAATATTTCTCAAGCTCTTCTTTTTTCTCTGGTCGAAGCGAGAAAGCGCGAGCCATTGCTTCATATCCGAATGCAAGATCAAAATCTCCGATTTTATTATCTAAACATATATTAAGACTCTTTTCTGCATAGAATGATGCTTCATGAGGCATTTTAAGTAAGGAATATACTCGTGAAAGTTGCCAATCTCCGCGTGCATGATTAACAGGGCCAGTTTCGGGGTATTTACCTGAATTTATTACTATAATCCAGTGATACCTCGAGGCATGAGCTGAGTGGATCATTTCATCATTTTCTTCTGGTGTACGTTCATCGCCTTTATCTATAAGATCCCAAGTATGGTTAAAAAGCTGTGCAGCCATTTTTCTATGCCATTTCAAATCTTCAGGTATATTAGAATCGTCTTTCTTCTTAGTCATATTTAACACATCTTTTGTTCTGTTTTTAAATTGATTTTTTTCTTTGTTCAGTTGATCTGTATATATGACTACCCCTAAGTACCCCTTTTTTAAGATTACCCCTAAGTACCCCGTAATTTCAACCTTATAAAATATTGACGAGAGGAGATTCTTCAAGATAATTTTGGTGAAGTTATTTATTTCGTCCTGTCTTTCGGGTAAAAATGGTTAATAAGGTAATAATGAAAAGAACCTCGACCAGTAAGACCCCTGACGCTCGTTTCTTTGGGGGATCTGTTTGGATAGTGGATGTTGGAGTAGATAATGGTGAAATTTCTGTAGTTGGTTGGTGTGTAGTAGAAGGAGTAGTTTCAGAGGATTCAGTAGGAATTGTTGTAGTGGGAATTGTACCTACTATAAAAATGACTGTGATCGTTCTACTATTCCCAGCTGAATCAATCGATACAATCGTGATATTATGACTCCCCTCCGAGAGTGAGAACAATGTACCACTTGGGGTTGCTGATGTATTGGCTATTCCATCTAAGTGAATTGTAACTATACCCTCTGAGACTGTGTAGATCAGCTCGATGCTAGTCTGATCATATCTGGTACTAGTAGGATTTATGATATTTATATTAGGTAATTGAGTATCCACAGTAAAAATCACTGTGTTGGTTCCTCTATTCCCAGCTTCATCTATGGCAATGATTGTTACATTATGAGTTCCGTCCAGTAATTCAGATAAAGTTAGGCCATCAGGGAAATCTGAGCCAAGGGCCAAACCGTCAACGTAGATGGTGACTATACCATCAGAGACAGAGTAGCTTAGTCTAACACTATTTCGATCGTATGATGAGTTCAAAGGAGTTTCAATGATCACGATAGGAGAAAAGGTATCTACAATAAACCATTCTTGACTAAACGCTTCATATCCTGCATCATTACTGAAAAAGATCTGTATAAGGTAAGTGCCATCACTCCATGTAAGAGTTTCTGCTTCCCACCTATTATCCTCTGTATCATATGTCATGGAGTGGTTTCCTGACCAGGACTCATTTTTATACCGAAACCATGCAGTTTGAACCGTTGAGGTGTTACTAGCATGAACCACTACTCTTGAGGAGGTATATGTTATGTTACTAGGACTGATAATAGTCACGTAAGGAGTTATAGTATCTACACTAAACCATACTTCGTTAAAAACTTCATTTCCAACACTATCATTGAGATAAATTCGTACTAGGTACTGGCCATCACTCCATTTTATGGCTTCTGCTTCCCATCTTTCATCATTAGAATCATAAACCATTGAATAATGACCTGACCAAGACCCATTTCTATACTGAAACCAAGCAGTATGAACTGCACTTTGATTTGTAACATATATCGGAATGAAGGGAGTTAAATAGGTGATATTCATAGGAGAAATGATACTACCTACTATTGGTGGTGTTGTGTCAATAAAGAGAAGTATCATGCCAGCAGTACTTTGATTTTTTCCATCATATGCAACAATCCTATAACTATGCCATCCTTCTGGTTGATCATTTAGAGTTAAGCTTGTCTCAGTTGTTGTTTTCAAGTAAATCCCATCTCGAAAGATAGTATACTCTTCTATTCCGTAATCATCTGCACCACTCCATAAGAATGTTGGGTTTCGGTTAGTTGACGTTCCATTTCCTGGATTGGTAATTGAAACAGTTGTTGGTGCTTCATCAAGACCAAACCAGGTTAACGACCGCATTAAGCTATCCATTCTATCAATTTCGTCATCTATCGCCTCCCAATTGAATGCGAAATACATTACCTTATGCGTTCCATTATAATTAAGTGCAGCACCATAATTTGAATCATTATAATAATTCAAAATTATTGTGGCCCCAATATTGGCACCAATATCACTCGGATTGTTATGTTGACCACTACCAGCTCCTTCTCCTACATAATATCTCTTATTTTCGAATAGTTCACCACTGATTCCTGAAACATATCTATTATCAATCACATTATCAGCCTGATAAATTGCATGAAGATAATTTTCATAGAATGATACTGGACCAATATCACGACCAATATCTTGACCAGATATCCATAAATATCCTCCAGAGTCAAGATAAGATTGGATATTACTTCGATCAGTTGCTGTTAGCGTTGTACTATAGTCTGTTGATGTAAACCAAATTATAAGTTGATATTGTCTCAATTTGTTTGCAGATGGACTTCCTAATGTTTGAACATTATGATAGTCGTAACTTATACCCTCATAAAATGATAGTCTTTGTAAAGCTCTCGTGTAATATTTCTCGAAACCTTGTCCTGTATCATCGTCAACTAATAAGATTGGTTGATTAAAATTATCAGTATAAAAATTTTTTAAAGTGGAAAATGTTATATGCC
>JBHLPG010000410.1:0-3271 GCA_048939725.1 Promethearchaeota archaeon
GGTTATACCAATAGTCCCAACTTCTCAAGACAGTCTCACGTTGGATTATTCGTTTACTGATGCTGATCTTGACTCTGAAGGTGCTTCTCTTATAATCTGGTATAAAAATGGAGAACTGCAGGACTTACTCAATGGTTCCTTAACAGTAGATCCCTCTTACACCTTGAAAAATGAAATATGGCATGTTAAAGTTAAACCTTATGATGGTACAGATTATGGCGATTGGGTTGCACTCGTTGAAAATGTTACTATCCGAAATACTCCTCCTGTAGTTTCAAATGTTGAAATATTGGAATCCTCACCTGTTGACAATGATTCAGATTTACATGTGTACTATACTTATTTTGATTATGATGGTGATGGACAAGACAATAGTTCCCGTGAAATTTATTGGTATTGGTATAATGGTACTGGTTTTGAGCTGCAACCATCATTAAACAATTCAATGGTTGTAGGTGATGGAAACACAACGATAGGTGATATCTGGTATTTTACTATTCGCTGCAGTGATGGAATAAATCTAAGTTCTGAAGAAATATCTCCTTCTGTCACTATTGCTGCGACTCCAAACACGCCTCCAGAAGCCAGGTATTTAAACCTCACTCCTTCAATCGCAACCACTCTCTCTGATTTGTATATAAATTGGACTTTTTATGACGAGGATCCTGGTGATGAAGAATCTGGAACGATTTATCATTGGTATATAAACGGGATATACTTCAGTAGCTATGATAGTCTGCAAACTTTACCCGCGTCAGCCACATCCAAGGGGGATGAAATTCACGTTAAGGTGAAACCGCGTGATGGTAAAGATTTTGGATCAATAATTGGTGTTCCTGTTAATATAACTATTGGAAATACTCCACCATCAGCTAGTAATCTTATTATTAGCCCTGAAAATCCAACAACTTCAAATAACCTTCATTTAGATGATTACAGTTGGAGTGATATTGATAGTCTTGACGAAGATATTGGAACAAAGATTATTTGGTATATGAATGGTACATTACAAGATAGTTTGAATGATTCTGATACGGTTCCTAGCAGTTTAACGGTAAAAGGACAAATATGGCATTGTAAAGTACAACCAAGTGATGGTACTGATTTTGGTGATTGGGTAAGTTTGACTAGTAATATTACTATTTGTAATTCTGCTCCAAGTGTATCTAACTTGGGAATTATTCCTATTTACCCAAAAACCGATGATCAGTTAAGTGTCTCTTTTTCTTTCACGGATCCTGATAATGATGCTCAACTTAATTCCTATATCACTTGGTACAAAAATGGCTGGCCAGTAGCCAGTTTTACTAATTCTACTTTCATTCCTTCTGCTAATACCTCGAAAGGAGAAAACTGGTATTATACAATAATTCCAAGTGATGGAGAGAGCTATGGTAGTCTTAGAACATCACCTACAATAACGATATTGAATTCTGTTCCCATAATCATTGATCTTGAAATTATTCCTATTCCTGAATTGAATAATAAAACACCTTTGGAAACAGCTCAAACCCAACATACTTTAATGATCAATTATACTTTTATTGATATTGATAATGACACTCAGAGTGGAACTGAAATAATCTGGTACATGAATGGTATTTTACAGGGAAATCTAAATGACTCTTATTATGTGATTCCTAGTTATACTGTAAAAGGACAAATATGGCACTGTAAGGCCCTTCCTTCTGATGGTCAAGAATATGGCTATTGGGTTGGTCTTGCAGTAAATGTTACAATTTTAAACACTAAACCAAGTATTGATTCCATCCAGATATTTCCTTTAGAAGATGTTGACACTAATGACTCTTTGGTTGCTGATTTTGAAACCTCTGATATTAATGGAGACCTTATTGTTGATAAAATTATTACTTGGTATAAGAATGGTATAGAAATATCAGACTTAGAAAATTCTAGTTATGTTCCATTCTCATATACACAAAAAGGGGAAAATTGGATCTATCAAATATCTGTATTTGATGGGGAGGATTGGTCTTTGGTAGGATCTCCTCCTCAAGCTAAACTAATTCTAAATTCTAAACCAACCATTACAAATGTAAGGTTAAGTGGAGGATTTACTACACTAGAGGATATTATAGTTGTCTATGAATTTAATGATCCTGATGGAGATAATGAATCAGGTACCAATTTCTTATGGACAATATTACACGAATATGCACCTGTTCAAAATGTTCCTAATACAAAATGGATAGACTCTTCATGGTTTACAGCTGGGGATATAATATTTGTTGAAATCACACCTTCAGATGGGGAGGAATCTGGTGATATTGTTAAATCTATAGATTATCCTGAAGGTTTGAGAGTTGTGACTAATTCTGCACCATATATTATAGGCGTACCTCTAATTTTAGATCAAAACGGAACAGAGAATTTTCTTGTGAATTCATCTTTAAATGCAGAATATACTGCTGTAGATCCAGATGGTGATGCACCACCCTATGGTATAAAAATTGAGAATGGAGTTGTCATCGGGGCAGAATACCAATGGTACCGGAATGGGGAAAAGCTTGCTTTTCTTATAGGCCCCACGGTTAGTTCTCAGCATCTTACTGCTGGAGATACTTGGATCCTTAGTGTAAAACCCGTAGACCTGTTTGGTGATCCTGGGCCATGGGTTAATTCATCCACAATAACTATTGGTAATTCTAGAATAACCATAACTGATATTTGGTTCACAAATCTCAATGATGGAACTATTTTGAATAATGAGACATTTTCAAATATTACACTGTTACTGAAGTGGGAATCTTTTGATGCTGATGGTGAAAACGAATCAGATTATGAGATTTTTTGGTATTTAGATAACGGATCAGGTCTATTTGTTATACAACCTGTTTTTGAAAACATGACTGATATTCCTACAGGATTTATCCAGAAAGGACAGATCTGGTATGCAATCATACGCATTACTGACGGAACTCAGTGGTCAAGGGCTGTAACCTCATCTACATTGAAGATAATAAATTCGCCGCCTCTGATATCGAATATAGTTTACTATTTCGATGAAAATTTGGCTAATGTAACACCAAATCCTAGAATAAACGAATTCTACGTTTTTGATGAGCATATAAGCATCTCTTATACTTTCTCTGATCACGATATGGATCCTGATGATTCACTAATTCAATGGTTTAAACAGCTGTTAAATGGTTCTTGGGTCGAATTGAGAGACTTTGAAAATCAAACCTTTATACACAAAAATAATACGGGAGCTGGAGAAGTATGGTATGCGAGATTCATACCTTTTGAT
>JBHLPG010000411.1:0-3264 GCA_048939725.1 Promethearchaeota archaeon
TTCAATGCATTTACTCACTCACCTAACAAAAAGATTAGAAGATCAGATTGATTTAGCTGAAGATGTTAACTGGGCTGATTTCTTTAATACTTCTTCTTCACAATTAACAATGAATTTTCTCTCCAAAGAAGCTCTTGAATTATATCAAGGGCATCTAGAGACATTCAATAAAGAGATAAGAACCTCGGAAGAGTTTCATGAAAATGATCAAGGTAAACAGCCAAGCAATCAATACATGGTCGTCACATTAACGATTCCAATTCAACAACTGATTAATTTCGAAAAAAACCTTTCCCCTGACAGAGTGGTAAGATTTGAGAAGTTACTAGGTAGAAAGTAAGGTAATAGAGAGGATAAATACAGTTTTATAGGTTTCTACCTTCATCCATATGAAGAAGTACTCATATCAGAGATTCTTGTTCTGTACCCTAAGAAAATAAGTAGAGAGGATACTAAGACTCCTACTGAGCCAATTGCAGTAAGACCTAATGAGGTGATTTCATCTAAAACATATCTAAAACCAAGAGGAATTACTAACAGGAAATGTCCTAAACCTAGTATCGCCGTTCCTATCATAATCAGGAAACATGCGCGCTTTATTGGGGATTCAGAGGGGATATCCTTCCATACTTTTCCATAATAATAACACGTTACTATTAATGTAAAATAAAGGGGAATTATTGCTCCAAAAAAGTATGAAGTACTCCACTCGATCAATTGTTCTCCTTTTGGTACTGCGAAGTCTTTAGGATAAACGGTAACACCAGGTAAAACAAGGAGGAGTACGCCAATGAAAATGTCACATACAATAATACTCATTCTATAAGATCGTAGCGATTCATATCCTTCTGAAATATACATAGCTGATAAAAAGAGTAATAATGCAGTAATTAAGTTGAATGAATTAATAAATCGTTGTAAAAGTTCCACTGTTCCCTTATCAGTGATAATTGAATACATTGCAGATATTACGAGACTAATTGTTAACCCTAAATAAGCCATACTAGTAAAACGGTTACCTTGGTAAGGGGGTCTCTTTTAAAAACCATAATGGAACAGAATATCTCAAAGACCGCTGCTATACTAAAGGCAACAATAACAAATATCTGGCGAGTACTAAAGGCAGCAATCATGAATAATTACTTCTTTTTTCTTTATTAAATTAGGGATCTTTTTAAAATGTTAGTTTTATATTGAACCATTTTGAACAGAAACTGTGGTTCTATATCCCCAGAAAATGAGGAGAATTCCTATTAGGACTCCTATTGATCCAACATTTGCTATCAGGACTAATGTACTGATTTCTGTTATCATTGTTCTGAGTATGTGAGGAATTACTATTAAAAAATGTGAAAATCCAAGAAAGATGGTTCCTATTATTATTAAAGAACATGCCCACTTAGCTGGAGTATTTGAAGGGATTTCTTTCCAGATTTTTAAGTAATAATAGAAGGCAGTTAGTAATGTGATGTAAATGGGAATTGTTGCTAAAAAGAAGAATAGGACATCCCACTCAATGAATTGTTCACTTCCTGGGAGCGCGGTTTCTCCTGTAAATACCTTAACACCAGGTGAAAACATGATACTTAATCCAAATAATGCATTAAAAGCAATTATAATCATTCGATTTGAACGTAACGATTCGTCTCCTTCTGAAAGATACATGGCTGATAAAAAAAGAAAACTAACACCAATGATCCCAAATAAGTTTGTTAAACGGTGTAAGAAAGAAACAACTTCTTCAAGAATTATAAGAACGTAGATAACGTTGATAGAAAATGCTATTGTCAGGCTGAGGTAAGCTAAACTGGTAAATCGATTGGCATTATAACGAGGGTCTCTTTTAAAAATCACAATTGTACATATTACCCCAATTATGGCTGCTACACCTAAACCAATGATTGTAGTAATTTGTCGTGTACTTATAGCAGAGATCATCTTTTTAGTTCACACCTAGTTCATAAGAAGATGTTTCTTTGGAAATTTTTCTTCTTTCTTAATTTAATAAAGAAATCTTCGGTATAACTGAAATTTCTATTGTTAGAGAAAGTATTTTTCATCATATTTGAAAAATATTTTCTTTCCATTCATACAATAAGTCGTCAATGGACTATTTGACGACAGTATATAAAATGTGAAATAGCATTATTTTCTTCTAATATTTGTTTACTACTTCTTCTGAAGAAAGAATGAAGTATAATCCCGTTTTTCATTATTTTAAAGAATTTTATGTTAAATAAAGATGTTTATATATCAGAATTGACCATAATATTCGTATTGTACTTAATTCTAAGCAGATTCATTTGTAGGTGATTATTTAACCCTTGGACTTATCAAATTGCTTGTTTCGAGATGATATTCCAATTGATGTCAGAAAGTTAATCGAAAAAGAGATTTCTCGTCAAAAAATCCAAGAAACGAATAATCAAAAACGTTTCGAAGAGCTGGAGGAGGCACTTGATCACACATCAAATATGATTCAGGTTTCTGGAATTAATATGATTTGGAAACCAGCAAAAGGAGTTTGTACTTTCGAGGGTCTACCAGTCGCCATGATGTGGATTCAGTCCACTCTTGCAGGACTTATGGCAGGAACACAAAAAATGGTTGGTACTAAGCGTTTCTCCTTAGCACTGCAAAGTGAAGGTCGTAGAAGCGTTGAGGCAGATTGGGATGTAATATCTCAATTTGATGATTTTCAAGAAGGTTTTAGAGCCATTGCTAATATTGCAGCTGTTGCTGGATGGGGAGAATGGCTGCTTCTATCAATTGATGAGTCAAATAGGGAATGTCGATTTAGAGTTCGGAACAGTTGGGAAGGTCGTTATCAGAAAGCACTAGGGGTTTGTTGGGGAAGCGCAATGCTTGCGGGGAAATTTTCAGGTTATTGTACGAAATTATTTAAAACTAACTGTTGGAGTGAGCAAACCACATTCATCGCAAAGGGAGATAAGTATGACGAATTTATATGTAAACCTTCAAAGCGTTCTGTTGAGGAAGAAATAGAGACATTATTGATATCAAATGAAGCCACCAAAGCTGATATGGCGGTAGCTTTGAAAAGACTGCATGAAGAGGTAAATAAACGAAAAGAAAGTGAAGAAAGATATCGGACTTTGATCACTACAACCTCGGAAGGAATTTGGGTTTCAGATCTAAATAATATTACAATTCTTGTTAATCCCGCAATGGAGAAAATTTTAGGTTATTCTAAAGATGAGTTAATTGGTCATTCTGTGAAAGAATTTCTTAGTGATGAATCAC
>JBHLPG010000412.1:0-3264 GCA_048939725.1 Promethearchaeota archaeon
ATACCTACAGTGGCCCGCTTTCTTTCTTTTAAGCAACATAACCACTTCTATTAGTGGTTTAGGATTAATCTATTTCGAATTCATTTTATACACAATTATAGGTTTCCTACTTATAACAGCCCTATATGTGTATGCTTCTAAAGTTCACCGAAACGGTGGATTCTTGGCAGTGGTGAGTTTCTTCATAATGATGATCTCATTTTTGAACTATCAATGTGTACCTTTTTCACTTGCTTTTGCGCTTCTCTTTCTTTTATTCATGCTTGAGTCTCATCTTATCAAGAGTCAAGCGGGGGTAGTTGTTATGATAATCTTATTTACTGCCATCACGTTTACTCATGCATTTACTGCGGTTTTCTTTGTTCTATACCACTTTGTACAATACATCCTTAGTCGAAACAGAAGGCATTTTAGGCATTTTATGTTAACATTAGCTATCTACTTAGGGGTTCTAGTTTTTCAAGCTGAATTATCGTTTGTCCAAATTATCAAAATTATTCTATACGCAACTTCAGAATATACTGCGAAGATTGAGGCAACACTGGCACCAGCTTCACTTCAACTCGATACAATAGCTCAAACATTTTCTAGATTCGTCATAATTGCAGTCACCATTTTATGTTTCGCCGGATTTGCTATTTTATTAATAACCAGAAAAATGAGGACCATTGACAAAGCCGTTTTCATTTCTGGGCTAATCTATTCAGCTGTCGGTAGTGTAATTCTACTTCTCGGCA
This sequence comes from Promethearchaeota archaeon, assembly GCA_048939725.1. Lineage (GTDB taxonomy): Archaea > Asgardarchaeota > Heimdallarchaeia > Hodarchaeales > Hodarchaeaceae > Hodarchaeum. Next base: position 738 of record JBHLPG010000412.1, read on the forward strand.
TGCGTGCGCTTCCAATAGTCGCAATTCCTGTTTCTTTAGGAGCTTCCTATCTGTTTGAAAGCAGATTCAGACAATATTTGAAACCCCTTTTCTTTGTGTTACTGATACTATTCCTGTCTATTCCCCTTCACCAGTCATTTCAGCGGGACATACAATTCCAAACAAGAGAAGCTTACATAGCTGAAAACTTTTTTATAAGCAATTACACTTGGACCAAGCCGAGCATAATTCTTGCGCATTTTAGGGTAGTAAAATACTTTCAGCCAAGATTAACTGTCAGTGCATATTTTAGCGCGTCACAGGAATCAGTTGAAGAAGCAGATAGCATATTTTATACGATAGGACTAGGTAGGCACTTCTTATTGAAGAATTATACCTTGGAGAGAATGTTTTGTGAAGAAAGACCAAACCTCGTATATAATAATGCTTTTTCCTATATTGCAATAAAAGTTCAAGATTGAAATGAATGACCAGATTATTCGCAAATCTTAATTATGTTCTCTATTCATTCGTTATCTACGGACTAGCATTATTACCAAATTTGTGAAAGGTTAAGACTTCTATGACTTCAAATTTTTGCCATTGCGACAAATCTATGCAATTTATGAAGCTTTACTTAATGAATTGACATACATGGCAATTACAGGAGAAACATCAGAAGTTGAGCAGTAATAGGCTTAATGTAAGCATTGGTCTGCCTGTATTTAACGGTGAGAAATACCTCGAACAAACAATTAACTCGATTTTAGCTCAGACATATCAAGATTTCGAGCTAATCATCTCAGATAATGCATCCACTGACCACACCCCAGAGATTTGCAGAGAGTACGCGTCCAAAGACTGTCGCATTCGCTACTATCGTAATCAAAAAAACCTCGGCGCTTCCAAAAATTATAACCGCGTGTTTGAGTTGTCCTCGGGTAAATACTTTAAGTGGGCTGCATATGATGATTTACTTTCTCCAGAGTATCTGAACAAGTGTGTAGAGATACTAGATAATGATCCCTCCGTCGTTTTGTGCCATTCTAAGACTGCCATCATTGATGAATTGGGTCGGTTAGTGGGTGATTGCGATCATAGGACATTGAGTAAAATTCATTCATGGAAGTTACATGAACGCTTTGGGGACTTAATCAGCATTAGAAATTCATGTTGGATAATTTTTGGAGTGGTGCGCGCAGATACACTTCGAAAGACGCCGCTTCATGGTAGTTACGTTGGAGCCGATAGAAACCTGCTAGCAGAAATTGGTCTAATGGGTAGAATTTATGAAATTCCAGAACACCTATTTTTTAGAAGAGATCATCCTGAAGCATACACCAGAATGTTTTGTGAAAAAAAATACGCAATAGATCGAGATAATTATCGCGCACAATCAGCTTGGTGGTCGAACGAATATCTGAGTAACTATCCCAATTGGAGAGATTGTTTTGAATTCTTTAGGTCAGTAAGACGTGTTCGACCGAGTTTTTTCGAACGACTTTTATGCTATGGTCAAATATTCAGCTGGTTTACCAAGGAAGGATGGAGGTATATGGAAAGCGATATAGAAAATCTACTTCTACGGCGGTCATCCCTTGCACGCAAGTTAATCCCAACTGTTAAATCGAACTTGGGGCGTGCACTAATCCCACTTGTCCAAAAAATGAGGCAGTAACATGAAGGTAGCCATTCTCGCTGGAGGTTTAGGCACTCGTCTCTCTGAGGAGACCGTCGACAAGCCGAAAGCGCTGGTTGTAATTGGTGATAAACCAATTCTTTGGCACATTATGATGAATTACTCCCATTTTGGTTTTAATGAGTTTGTAATAGCGCTTGGATATAAAGGGGAAGCTATAGAGTCTTGGATTCATGATTATTATGGTTCAAATAAAAACGTAAATACTAAGACTGAGGGAAACGTAGTGGTCTTTACTGACAAGCAAAGCAAAAGTGGCTGGACAATTTATCTAGTTGATACTGGCCAAGAAACGCTTACAGGAGGTCGTATCAAGCGATTAGAACCTTTAATCGGCAATCAAACTTTCATGTTAACTTGGTGCGATGCTGTAGCGGATATAAATTTAAGGGCTTTACTGGAATTTCATCGTTCACATGGCCGTCTGGCAACACTCACGGCGGTTCGCCCTTCCCCCCGTTTTGGTCATCTTGTATTGGAAGGATCTAGAGTAATTCAATTCAAAGAGAAGCCGAAAGACACTAAAAACTGGATTAATGGCGCATTTTTTGTTCTTGAACCAGAAATATTCGGGTACATCGAGGGCGACAATACTCAATGGGAAGAAGGCCCCCTAGAAAGATTGGCAAGAGAAGGCCAACTTATGGCCTATCGACATAGCGGTTTCTGGCAGTGCATGGATATAATACACGAAAAACATATGCTGGAAAAATTGTGGGAAAGTGGTCAAGCACCATGGAAGACATGGAAAGATTAGATATTTTTGCACGCCCTAGCTATACAATCAGAAATTAGGGAGAATATACGATTTAATTTTTTTAAATTATTGTCTAAAAAAATTATAGAAAA
>JBHLPG010000413.1:0-3250 GCA_048939725.1 Promethearchaeota archaeon
AAGCATTGTCTTATTTCCTGACCAATTCTTAATAATCAAAATTGGGCGAGACAGGAAAAAGCGGCAATCATTCCTTAGAAGCTGTTTTAAAAGTCAGAATTTATGCCACAAAGACACAAAAACACTAAGCTTCACTAAGAATTTCATTATTTCTTTGTTCCCGGATGGCCGGGATTCGCGTCTTTGAAACTTGGTGGCTACTTTTAAGACAACCTCTTAATACTACTTTCTTCGAATTCTTGAGATTTGGTGCAAAGGCAAAAGGCCGGCTTATCCCGGCCTTTTCAATAAAAAAGCCCTCGTAAAATTACAAGGGCTTCGTTAGCGGAGGTGCGTGGGAGTCGAAAACTACTGCCGCTAAATTTATAAAATTCCGAAATTTCCAGAAATTTAGTAACTTGAAAGATTTCAAGAAATTATCAAGTATATCGTTATTTACCATTTTGAACTATTTATTCTCAATTTTCGCCGAATTGGTGACAAATTTGGTGACAGTGTAAATAGGATTGACTAAAAATAATGTCCAAGTCTTGATGGATTAGCTATTATTCTTCATTGAAATTATTGAAGAACATTGAAACTTGAATACTAACAACCCTAATTATAGCTTTTTATTATACCAGTGACACTAATTGGAGCAAATTTAGGTTTAGCGTCGATTGTGTGCGGGGATGTATGGGGTTCAAATCCCGAGAAGTTTATCGCTGTTCGATAGAGACAAAAAGAATATTTATAGTAGGACTTTAACGCTGATGGATAAAATTCTTCTGATGAAGATGATTGTTCTCTTGTTGTAACTTCCCGATAGTAAATAAATATTTTTTCTGGAATTCAAGTATCTTGTTCATCTTTGATAAGTATTTCAAGACAAAAATACTAATTATTAACAACTCGAGAATCATAAACCCCAACAAAAGTTCGATCATATTTAGTGATTTAGGAATACTTAGAAATTCTTCAAAAAATGGGGTTGACTTAAGTAATGCAAACAAAGCCTCTAGTTGTTTCATTTTTGATTCTCCCCTATTGGTTAGAATTAGTAATTTGTTGTATAAACAACCTTTTGTTTTCTACTTAAGTATAAATGCAATAATATCTGGGCGTGTACTAGATCCTCCTTAATATGTTTCTTGTAGAGTAATTTAACCTCGTCAGATTATCAAAAGTTATCCGTCGAAAGGAAAGACTGGTAAAAGAGATTCCATCAAGTAAATAATCAATGATTGTTATTGCCATTTTGAGCTATAGAACCTTGCCCGGTACCACCGGCCCAGATACCCATTACAAATGAGCTGGATTTAATCACACCGAAGCCAATGATCTTTTCTTTCAAAAATGCTGCTACTGTGACTCCTGCTGCTCCTTCGATGACCATACGATGTTCTTCAAGCATCAGACGTATGGCATGAGCAATTTTTTCTTCATTCACAAGAATATAATGATCTACATAACGTTGACAGAGTTCAAAGGTAATTGAGTCAGGTTCGATACCTCCTGCTGACCCGTCACTCAGGGTTGGTTTACTCCTCATATCAATTAGGATCTTACCAGCTTTAATGGACTCATACATCACTGCAGAATTTTCTGGGAGACATCCAACAATGTCAACACTTGAATTGACTTCTTTCAAATATCCCGCTATGCCAGATATTAAGCCACCTCCTCCAATGGTAACTAAAACAGCATCAATTTTAGCCAGCTGTCTAGTAAGTTCTAATCCGATGGTACCTTGCCCGCCAATAATCTTTGGGTCGTTATAGGGTGAAATAAAGACCATTTTCTTTTGTTCAGCAATTCTTTTGGCAAAAATCTCTGCTTCTACACTATCTGTGCCATGGAATTCCAAAGGAACATCATAACCACGCAATTTCTCAATTTTAACTGGAGCTGTAGTCGTAGGGAGATATATGGATCCTGTTCTGCCAAGTTTATCGAGAGAATAAGCTACTGCTAATCCATGATTACCAGATGAGGCTGTTATGATCTCGGTTCCTTGGGGGAGGGAAAGGAGTTTATTCATCGCCCCTCTGGCTTTGAACGATCCCGTTAGTTGGATGTTCTCCATTTTGAGATAGGCTTGACATTGTCCTATATTACTTAAATATGGGGAATATTCTAAAGGTGTTTCTCTGATATATTTTCGTATACGCTTTTCCGCCTTTATAACTTCCTTCCTTACCTTCACTGGCCCTTCAGCTTTCATCAAGCGATTTCTCCTAAAAATTCCCCTAGAATATGAGAGGCGTAAAAATTACCAGATTTAGTAAAATTGATAATAATCCAATGATAACTGTCAAACAAAGCTTCCTCATAATTTTCTCTCCATATTAATAGGGTGAAAGAGTTTTCTTTTTTTTTGAACTATAGGTTTTTAACGTTTTCATTGATCAAAAGATATATAATGTACGTACAAAATAATACTTCGTACAGAATTAAGAATAGTGTACGTACAAAACTAGATGATGATATTCTAAAGTTACGTACATTTATCTTTTTGTCAAGAATAATCAATCGATCGATTAAGCCGATGATTCAATGCCACGAAAAAGGTTGATGGAATCCGATAAAGAGAATTCTCCTCGTTTTAATTTTCGGATGGATGAGGAGGTAAAGAATATCCTAAGACAGACAAAAGATAAATCACGGTTTGTTCGAAAGGCTATCGTATATTATTGGGAGCATGTTGGAGATAGAGATCTTAGGTCAACTGAATTCATACCTAGAGAAGAACCTAGTGAACCTAAAAAATCTGAAACCGTAAAAAGTAATACCTGGAAAGCCCCCTGGTTATCATCATGAAAATAACTATCATTAACTTTTCGATCCATTCTGTAGGAACCCGTAGAATCCATTCATCATACTGATAAAGGGCTTTCTCACAACTTTTTTTGGTGGATTTTATGAAGGCATTTATTTCGATTGATCTAGAAGGGTTACCTTTCATCGTCATTCCAGGTCATTTGAGTTTAAAAGGATCGTTATATTCTGAAGCCAGGGATATCGCGACTAAAATTGCTTTGATTGTAGCAGATGAATTGAATAAGAATGGATTCGATGATGTTCTCATTGCTGATAGTCACGGTCCCATGGTGAACCTCAAAGTTGATGAATTACCAGAATATGTGGAAATTGTGCGGGGAAATCCTCGCCCTGTCAGTATGGTTGCAGGAGTTGAAGAAGATTGTGATGTCGCTTTATTTCTGGGGTATCATGCGAAATTTGGTACTGCAAAATCAACATGGGATCACAC
>JBHLPG010000098.1:0-13191 GCA_048939725.1 Promethearchaeota archaeon
TGTGATAATCGGCGATGGGATGTCAGGAAAAACTCAAACGCTAATTACGTTTGGTAAAAAGATTCTAGTTTATCTTAAGAAAATTTATTCTGCTCGTACAATTTTGGAAAAAAAATATTCTGAAGATACTGGATTAGAAACAGCTCTGGGAGCTTTCGGAGATGTTTACACCGTGGACCCTACATTTCAATCTTGGGCTGAACGCCATGGTTTTCTTATACGATATGGTAACAATAAATGGAATATAATGTCAATATCTTTAGATACTGAAACTATAGGTTTTGAGGATTTTCAATTCATTTTCCCATATTTTTGGCAGAATAAAACATATAGAATCAACTTATTCGGAAGTGATGTGGGTGGCCAGAATATCTTTGATCACTTCAGGACAGTTTTAGGAAAGATTGTAGGAGCCAAGGATATTTTATTGGTTGTTTTTGATAAATCTAGGGCTTTGTCTTGTTGGAATAGCATCGAACAAGTTCAAAGGGTTGTAGGGGACAAAATTTCAGAGCAAGGATTTGCACAATCAAATATTCCACGAATCATTTATGTAGGCAATAAAATTGACCTAGAAGAACACATCAACAAACGTGAATGGAAAAATGGAATCTCAAATTCGATAATGAGGAAAATCACTCAAATTTCCGATTATAGGAAAGGAACGTATCAATTACCTTCCTTAGTTGGAAAGAAAGGAAAAGAAAGAACATTTCACTTCAAAATAGATAATGGATTTCTCCATTTCCCTGATTTTGAAGCATTAACTTACAATGCAATTAGAGAGGCTGATCCAAACTATAAAACTAAAGAAATCATGACAGATGTTAATGCAAAAGCTGTTGCTAGGGAAATTTCCGCTCAATTTGTATTTCAAAGAAAAGTTGAGGAGAAACGAACAGAAGGGACAGAATTTGTTGTAACAATTTTAGAAGAATTTGGAAAATTATTATTTCAGCGTAGACCTTTGGCAATGCAGTATTCAGGTGGAATCGAACAAATTCATGAAACTACAAGTGAAAGTAATTCATTTGGACGAGTTCGAGCGAAATGGATTAATTTTGATGTATACTTCAAACATCTTACGAGAGAGGATGTAAACTTTGCCCTTGAAAGTGCTGCCAAAGCAAAAAATCTTTTGACTTCTGATATGGGGGAAATTTTTAATACTAATGCATTAGTAGGAACTGGAATCATGGCCTTATGGGATTCGATTATTCAAGTAAAGCTGAAGGAAGCAATAGTTTCAACAATAACAGAGAAACCTAAAAAAAGAAAGATTAGAAAGTTTTAAACACATATAATAGGCTTACTCTTTTAGATCAATCTCTATCAATATTTGGGAATAATCATGGTCGGAATAATTCTCACTGAAGATGAATTACAAACAATCTTTGATATTCTTGGCTTAAATGAAAACCAAAGTATCGTTTATATGACTTTATTATCTTTGGGAACCTTGACTTTGGGACAAATTAGTCAGCTTACAGGAATAAATTACATCCAGGTACGAGAATGTATGGACGTTCTGATTGGAGGGGAATACGTTGACTGGACAGGAGGAAAAATCAATAGATATTTCGCACGAGAACCCTTTTTAAAAGCATTCTTACTGACTTATGACCCTCTTACTTTAATATCGATCCGTGATACCACTAAAAAGAAGATTAAGTCGATTAAAAAAGAATTTGAAACACGAATTAATGATCAGATAACACTTCAAGAGATTCACGATTTAATTGAAACCCAACAGAAACATATTGAAAATGAAATCTCAGCCCTTACTTTCTCCATACGTGAGATGAAACGCCGCTTGGATATTCTCTTTCAACTCTCACGTAAAGTGTCTGCATCAACAACAAAAAGTGTAACTGGTTTAACAACTGATGTAATATATGGGGAAACTACATTTATACTTGTATTAAGGGATATGGTCTCCAGAGTAAAAACATCTTTGACATTATTAATGCCACATCCCGAAATTCAAACCCTGATCGCAACAAGTAAGTTATCACCATCTGTGTGCACAAGAACATTAATTGTTGGTGATTTCGCTAAAGTACCAAAGAATATTTTAAAAAGAGTAATTACATCAAAAATAAGAATGAAACAATCTCCTGTTGACTTTTGGGGGTGTGTGCGAGACAATGAAGAGGTGTTAATTGGACCATCACCTGAAGCTGGTGAAGAAATGGATGAATTGATTGGGATTATAAGTACTAATCCAATAATGGTCAGATTTTTTGGACAACAAATTAGTAGTTTAGCCTCAAAAGGACAGTATTTGAATCTCGAATAAATAACCATTATTTAAGCGTGCATAGTTTGATTTCAAAAGGATTGAATGCTAATTCTATCTCATTCCCAGAAAATTCAATTCTATTTTTTTCTGATCCATCAATCCTTATTTCACTTAATTCAGAAAGGGTTTTGGAAAATTTAATCTGCGATTTTATTGTTTTATTCGACATATTGAAAATTGTAGCACATACTCTTCCCTGTCGAACTCGTAATGAGGATATTCGAATATCTGGGTTTCTTACACGAATTATTGGAGTTAAATCTTTTCTTGGTTTAGCCTGATTCAGATATGATGTCATAGGTACTAGTGAAAATACTTCTGAATGGTCAGCAATTCTGGAAAATGGTTCATCCTTAGAGTGGGTGATAAAGCTATAATTGAAAGAATAGTCTTCATTGAGTTCTTGAGCACCAGGTGTTGCGTAATATGGGCCTGCATGTTCGGGTCGTTCAGGGATCCCTGAACGTGAAAGCCAACCCACAGATCGAATTAATGTTATAGCAAGACGAGATCCTTTTACTAGTTCTACCTCAGGTAATCCCTGATTCATTACTGTAATAGCCCCCTCACCGTTTTCTTTCTCAACCCGAATAAAACGCTTCTGTGGTTGAATACCAGAGGGTTTCTCGATATAAGTCTCGTCCCCTACGGGGTCTCCTAATCTTTTAATATATCCAAAATGAGTAGCAGTAAAAGTATGCTGAGATGTATAAGGAAGATCAAAACATATACGTAGTCTATGATCCTTAGCCATATTGGTTATATTTGTTCTAATATCAATACGTGATATATCGCGGTAAAATCGGAAAGTAGTTGTAACGGGAATTTTCGCCTTACCGATCCTTTTTTCTCTGGTTGAATCTACTTCTTGGAACACATTTAAATTCATAATCTGCTTAATTTCACAAAATAGAGGCCCAGATTCCTTAACTATTCTTTTTACGTCAGTAATTTTAACTAATTCTGGTCCAAGTCGTCCAAAAGTGTACTCATCTCCACGATCTCCCCAATCTTCAAACTGGTGTAATCTATGATATGTAATATCATTAACTTTGTCTATTAAATCGAAAGACCCATCTTTATGAAAAGTAATGTTATAAAAATCATTATTTACACTATCTTTTGAATAGGATAATGTTTTAGATAATTTTGAGACTAATTGTTCGGAGCTCGGTATTATTTTTGAAAATCCCCAAGGTGTTAGTGGTATGAGTGACGCATATATCTGTTCAGGTTCTCTGGTGACCAAAATATGAAATTTTTTGTACCTCTTACTATTGATCTTTTCAAGAAGATTTTTCTTCAACGCCCCAGCATCCATGGTTCCTATTGGCTTATTAGCAACTATTAAATGAACTTCACAAATTTCAGGAGGTTCCCCATCAAAAAAGTTCACCTCATTAATGTATAGACCCATTATTTGGCGACCTGGGAGCATTTTCATCAAAGCTTTGAGTTTGGTTGATCCCACAGTCATTTCCCAAACTTTGTCTGAGGAGGACATTAGTGATTGAACCTCGTATTCTACTCCATCAGAAGTTATGAGCTTCCGTATGGGATTCTTTACTGGCACTTTTACCTCGAAATATATTGGTAAGTCAGCACAATTAGTTGGATTAAACACCAAAATGGAGCTTTCATCTGCAGGTGTAACCGCAGCTTCTAAAACTCCTAAAGCTTCCTCAATTATACTTTCAGTAATTGACTCGGCATAAGAATAGCGAAATTTCATCTCCTCATGAGTCTGATCAACCGAACAACCGCATATGGAATCATGAGGTTGATTCCTAAGGTGCCATTTCCAAGCTTGAGCTAAAAATGAAGTTGGATATTCCTTATTTCTAAAATAATACGTATAAGTATTTAATGGTTCAGCATAGCGAGTTAAGAGATCTTCTACTTTCTGATTCCATTGTTTAATCCACATTCGGGCTGAATACGTATCTTGTAATAAATGAGCCCGGGCAGCTGATCTTAATTCCCCTATATATTCAGGAGGAGTGTACTCATTTTCTTCCATAAGCTGGAGTAACTTTGAAACAAAGTCGTCTAGAATACCCATAAATACCTCTTTGTTGCCTTCAATTTGGAAATGTTGGAGAGCTGAGGCTATTTTAGCATTGGGTACCGTATGATCAGTTCCATAATTAAGTAAATATGCAGGTACAGGAGAGAAAGGTTGTAATTGAGTCACAAGATTTATTATTTCATCAGATAACCTGGATTTCTCTTCGGGAAGATTAGACGCATTACCATATCCGAAAGGTAGGTAAATAGTTGTCATTGAAGTTTTAGCAGCCTTATCACTCCTCCAAATAAAGGGTACGGTATTGATTTCTGGTGGTACTCCCCGCCAAACTACTAAAGCTTTGAAATCAGTCAAATCTCCAATTATTTGGGGAATAGCTCTTGAATGACCAAACATGTCAGGGAGGTAACCAGTATTCATCAAAGGGATATTGAACTCTTTTGCTAGATCAAAACTATATTCTAAATTCCGAATTAGACTTTCCTGGCCAACTAACCAAATATCAGGAAGTAAATACCAAGGGCCAACACTTATGTTTCCCTCTCGGATAAGATGTAACAGTTTTTCTTCATTTTCTGGACGGATTTCTAGGTAATCCTCCAAAACAATCATCTGGCCATCAAATGTAAAATAGAAATCTTGCTTGGAAAATATATCTAATAACTCGTCAACTAACTTGACAAGCTTATATCGAAACTTTTGAAAGGGTAAATACCATTCCCTATCGAGTGTGAACTCAAGAATGAGAACACATGTCCCAGTGAGTATGAGGAATGATATAAACGTACTCAGTCTGAATAGAGGGAATATTCACATCATTATCCATAACTATAGACACCATTCAGTAACTTTTATTGCATTTTTATATATATATCGACAAAAAATCTCTTGTTTAAAAGATGATGAGCTAAGATACTTCTTGGATCTATTTAAACGGGGTTATTTAAATTACTTAGATTCCCAAGGCTTCTTTCAGGTTTTTATGATGAATAATCTCAATATATCTGCTTAATAATTGTCTTAGCAATTGATTTCTTTGATACAACTCTCTCTCTTCAAATTATTTAAGCATTTAATTCTTAAGGAAATCGAATATGTCTATACTGGTAAAACCTTTCAACTCGCCTTTGGAATGTGATACAAACGATGAGTTATTTTTCTGTAGAACTTGTGGAAATGTATTTACTAGAAGTACAACTCTTGAAAGGCACATTAAGTCTGTTCATCTCGGTATTACCCATAAATGCGAGGAATGCGGGAAGAGGTTTTCAAGAGAAGATGGTTTAAGAAGACATATCAGAAGAGTACATGAAGGAAAAAAATACAAATGTAAGCATTGCGATAAGGAGTTTTCTTATCATTCAGGGCTCTCAATGCATGTTAAATCTGTTCATGAAAAAATAACATTCAAATGCGATCAATGCTCAAAAATTTTCAGACGAGAAACAGGATTGACAAGACACATCAAGACTATTCACGAAGGGAAGAGATACAGATGTAAAAAGTGTAATAAAGAATATTCTTATCTTTCAAATCTGGCGAATCACTTCAAAATTGTACACGAAGGGAAAAAATTCAGGTGTCAATTATGTTCAAAGGAGTACAACGAAAAAAGATTACTTAATTTGCATGTCAAAAGGATGCATGAAAAACAATCTATTAGCTTTTTGTGTACGTTGTGCGGTAAATCTTTCAGTTATAGGGGAGGATTAAACAAACATTTGAAAAAACATCAAGGAATTAAGTATAAGTGCGAAAATTGTTGTCGTGAATTCACAGAATCCTCAAGTCTTGCGGATCACAGGAAAAGATACTGTAGATACCATAATTCATGGCGAATATTAAGGCATGAATCATTAAAGGAATTTATGGCTGAAGAGATTACTAATGGGTTAATTGAAGGGTATAAATTAATTGCAATGGAAAAAAAGATTGAAAAGACAAGAAAACAAGTAGATATCATGTGTAAAAAGGGTAATGATACAATCTTCATCGATGTAATGGCAACAGTTACGAAAAGGGTATTGAAGAAGGTTTTAATTGAGAAGATTAAGAGAGATTATCAAGATCATTGTGATTTACTCATAATAGTCGTTTTTAGTCCAAATCTAACAAAAAAGGACCTAGATCCTTATAGAAGAAAAATAGAAACCAAAAAGATCAGAATTCTCCACTATAAAGAGATTTTTTACAGAGATGAACCATTAGAGATGATACGCCAGATTATGTGGAGAGGTGACTTTTAAGATGTATTATATAGCATTTATCCTGTTAACTCTATCTCAATGGGTGTGGGGGACGATATAAACGTATTCAATAGAGTGTGATTGTTCATTGTTGGTTGTATCCAATAGGTTGTATCTCCGTTATTATTTCTATGGCAAAATATTTCTATTGGGTTGATTTATCCTTAGATATGAATGGATCACCATTACTAAAAAAAATTTAAATCATTTTTTCTTTGCATTTCTTGTAAGAACTCAACTGGGGATTACTCAAAAGATGCCTGCAGAAATTCTAATTGGAACAAGTGGGTTTGGATACTCAGATTGGCAAGCTCGGCTTGAGAAAACTCGACTTCCTTTTTATCCCCCAAACCTAGGAACTCAATTACGCTTAGCTTTTTATGCAGAAATATTTCCCACGGTAGAAATAAATACCACTTTTTATCATTTTCCCAGAGCAGCAGTTGTTAATAAGTGGGGAAAAAATGTTCCGAGGGATTTTATCTTCTCCTACAAAATTCCTCGTCATATCACCCATCAGAAAAAGCTTGATTTTAACCAAGGATATTGGGAAGAGCTACGTCCATTTTTAGATACTATTGAGGGGGGATTGGGAAGAAAAGCAGGTCCAGCACTACTCCAATTACCACCTAAGTTCTCTGATGAATATTTCAAAGAACTTAATATCTTTCTAAAATATTGGCCAAAAGCCATCAAACTAGCCATTGAATTCCGTCATATCTCCTGGGTGGAGCATAAACGACTTGATCAGACCCTTGAGCTTCTATCCCAGTACAACGCAGCTTATTGTATTGTAGATGAACCTCTATTGCCTCCAATTACTCCTGTGACTGCTGATTTTTCTTATATTAGGTTCCATGGTCATGGACTTAAGCCATGGTATAATTATCAATATTCTCTCAAGGAATTAACCCCATGGGCATCACGAATCCAAGCTTTATCGAATACCAAAGGACTTAAGGAAGTTTTTACTTATTTCAACAATCACCCTCATGGTCATGCACCTGCTAATGCCCGTCAATTAGCTATTCTTCTAAATATTCCATTAAAGAAACCAGAAGAAGTAAAAATGGTTGATGTCAGGAAAAGGGCGGGAGATGCTCCCCAACATTCTTTAGAAAGCTTTTTAGATATTTCTCCAGTAGAATTAAGCGATTATGTCCGTTTCTGTTCGAATTGTGGTGAAATGATTCTTAAGGATGACAATTTCTGTGAGAATTGTGGTCACCATCAAGTAAAAGAGTAAAGTTCCTTACCTTTACTATACTGTGAACTTGCGTTGTTATAAAAGAATCATAACAAAAGTTTTATAGTAAAAATGAATTGAGTCTTTCTTGAGGGAAATTTCTCGTCTGTAAGTGAAAATAAGCTGGATTTGATAATTTTTTTTGCTTAAAAAAAGGCTTTTCTGAATCAACTCCTCTCTAAATGGTTTTCTTAAGAAAAAGAGAGAATATTTTCCTATATGAACTCATATTAAGGATGGGTACAACCTCTGTCTTTAGAAATATGTCAAGAATGTACCGAAAAAGGTGCAAAAATATATCGCTGCAGCAAGTGTTCTGCACCATTATGCCGGCATAATATTCGAACTCACATATGTTCTTCCCCCACACTTGGGTTACGTGGAAAACAAAGTCCACGGAGAGAAGGAGCTGACATTTCTGAAGCTGCTTGGGAAAAATTTTTGAAAAAGAAGAAGAATTATACCATAAAAATACAAGAAGACTTATCTTTTCTTGTAGAATTTCCATGGTATCCTTTCACACTCATAAATGCATGGATTCCTACCCGAAGACCCCATTATAAGTCAGAGCGTGAAAGATCAATTAATGTTGAAGAGCTTTTTTTGCATTTAGAACGAGAAACGAATTCTGTGGATTATGATAGAAAGTTTTTCTATGATCCTTGGGTGCAAGAACAATTTAACATCTGGCAACGTAAATGGAAGACACATAATGGCTATTGGGAACAGAATAGAACACATAGAGCAACTAAATTCGAACTCCAATTCCCTCAATTAGCACAGGAAGACCTTGAGATCCTACGAAAAGCTGGATGTACAATTTCATTTGCAGAAGGAGCGTTAGAAAAGCTCAAGAAGCTTGAGAAGGAAGCTAATAAGGATTTTAATATCACAATAGAAACTCATACTGATCGCTTACGAATTAGCTGGAATGAAGAGTTTAATAAATGGTTTCATTCATTATTCCATGTTTTTGCTCGATTTATGGCCATCCGATCTGAAGATGACACTCAAGCGGAATATATCCCTTGTATTCACCAAATAGGACCTCAAGAAATCCAAGTAGACTATTGGGCAGCTTTTAGAGCAAATCACTTTTGGTATGAAGTCCAACAAGCCATTAAGAAAACGAATCCACCATTATTTGATCTTCAATACCAACCATTTCAGCCATCCTCAAAGGATTATAATTATGCAATACAGCCCAATTACACTCTTCGATCTTATCAACAGGAAGCCATGGAAAAATGGGAGAAGAATCAATATTATGGTTCTATCCAACTACCGACGGGAGCTGGTAAGAGTTTAATTGGGATTGATGCAATAAGACAAATTCGAGAAAGAACTTTAATCTTGGTTCCAAATTTAGCTTTGGTTGATCAATGGGTTAATTTTACCCAGAAATTCCTCTCAGTACCTGTTAGCCAAATCGGCATTTTTAATGGTCAGAAAAAAGCATTTAGAGAATATCCTATTGTAATCTCTACATATCAACTGTTAAGTCAATATTTACAGGATTTACATGCTTATGAAGAGAATGTCAATTCTAATAAACCATTGCGTGATAAAATTTTAGTGGAAGACACAATTGGATTCTTTACTCACAAATTTGGGTTATTAATCGCAGATGAATCCCATCACATACAAGCAGAAACTTTTAGGCATATTGCCTTAGATCTTGAAATCCCCCGTCGTTTAGCACTATCAGCAACTATAGAAAAGAGTGTTCATTCATCCTTAGTTATTGCAACACTTGGTCCCATCATCCATAAAATTGGATATGGACTTCTTGCTCGAGAAGGTTATATTGCCCCTATTTACTCTAAACGGATTCATATCCCATTAACTGCTGATGAGAAAGGTTACTTGAATCGTAAAGGCAAAAGAGCATATGGTAGAGTGTCCAGGCAGGCAAATAATAAGTTATTGGCTATTCAAAAGTTATTAGAAGCGCCTGTAACTTCTCAGACGCTGATTTTCACTAGTCGCATTAAACACGCCATGAAAATTCATTCCCATCTTAAAGAAAATGGAATAGATACGACAGTATTGACGGGTCATACAGTAATGAATGATCGAGAGTTAAATCAAATTTTAGACCAATTTAGACAAGGGAAAATCAAAACACTCGTGTTAGTGAAAATGCTTAACGAGGGTTTCGATGCACCTGCCGATACAATCATTATTGCATCAGGAACCAGAAATAGAAGGGAACAAATACAACGAGTCGGTCGAGCAACTCGACCTGGGAAAGTAGCTAAGTTATTTGAACTTATAATTGATCCATTAGAATTGGATTACGAATTTGAAGTAGCACAAGCACGAGATATCTCTGATGTCATTGAACCCCATGTACAAGATCTTCTCCTACCCCCTGAAATAAAAGAAGAGATTAATAAAGTAGTAGATGAAATTAAGCTTAGTTTTTATGCTAATTCTTAACTTTTAGGTTTGAATCTCTTTCTTTTATCATATTCCAGATAAAGAAAACCAATGTTATAACTATAACATTGAAAATAATAACATAAAACACAGTAGTTAAATCAAAAAGCTCCCAAATGGGACCTGAGACTATTGTTGAAGTGGTTCGGCCAAGAGAAACATAAAAGCCAAGTGCACCTAGAGCTGTACCTCGAGATATTTTAGGAGCTCTTCTTGACACCTCATTATTCTCTGCCATATAGGAGGTCATCATCGATACATTTAGGCAAATGTATAGTAAAACCATTATTAGAAAGTCCTGTGCTATTGTAAACACGAGTAAAGCAAGAGAGTATATGATTAAGGTAACAGTAATGACATAAATGAAGCGAACCTTATCAGTCAATCTTCCCAATAAAGGTTTAAACCACACACTTAATATGATTGCCCAAAATCCAATTTCAGCAACATCACCACGCGTATAACCTTTCTGGAGGATTAATAATGGCAAGAATGTTGCTGAAGTAAACTCAGTAATTGCCACTATAAACTGATAGATATAAGCTCTTGTCAATCCTCTTATCATGGTCATTTGTTTTAATGATGAAAGCATTGAGAAAAAAGAGAAAATAATAGCTTTATGAATACTTGCAACTTGTTTTCTATGTGCTTTATCTAATCCCTCTGGCAATATTATGACATTAACCAGTCCAAAAAGGAACGCAATTACTGCAACTATACCAAAGAGATCCCTTAAGGTCCATAGCAACTCATCTAGAATTAAATTAGATATTAATAAACCGATAATTGACCCTAAATCAGCCATTTGAAAGATTCGCCCAATAGATTCTCCAGAGCTATTTTCTGGAGAGAAATCTGATATATAGGCCAAAATGCAAGGCCAAAAAGCACTCATTCCTAACGCTACGAATAAAATAGAAAATAGAACCCAAAGCCAATGATCAGCAAGGGACAAAAGGATCATTGCAATGGTCAAACTGAAATGACCAAACAGAATCAAAGGTTTTCTACCAAAAATTTGTGAGAGATCTCCAAAGGGAACACGAAAAAAGAGTTGAAGGAGATTTCTTAATGAGACAATAATTGTAATGAGGATGATAGCTGTTAGTAAATCTTCGCTCAAAAAAATAACTACATAATTACCAATAATAACTAACTGAAAAGTAGCTAAAACGGTACCTAGCCCTGCTATCCAAATTGCTTTCGTTGAAGTCATTAGTTCAAATACAGCCTTCTTTTGCGTATTTTAATCTCTGTCATTCATAGATTTTTCTTTATTCTTTGGGTGTGTGATACTCTAACAGCCTAAGGAAAAAGATTCCTAGCCCAAGCTTTTTATTTCTGTGAAGAGAAATAATCAAAGAACTTTTATAAAAGTCAAAAAAGTCAGAAGGGATTATTGTGAGCGAAATCATTCAAAGCAAAGAGACTAGAGTTAAGATAAACGGTATTGAAATAACTTATGATACTTTTGGAGACTCACGAGCACCACCCATGTTGCTTGTTATGGGATTAGGCGCACAGATGACTATGTGGGATGAAGCTTTTTGCAAAGAGATAGCTGCAAATGGCTATTGGGTAATTCGTTTTGATAATCGTGATGCTGGGCTTTCAACAAAGTTTGATGATGCAGGTATCCCCAATTTAATGGAAATGATAATGAAGGTTCAGCAGGGTGAAAGCGTAGAAGCTCCTTACACATTATTAGACATGGCTAATGACGCAATAGGATTACTTGACGCTTTGAAAATCGAAACCGCTCATGTTGTAGGTGCCTCGATGGGAGGAATGATCGCTCAAACCATAAGCATCCATTATCCAGAACGAGTTCGTACTTTAACATCGATAATGTCATCTACAAGTAATCCAGAATTACCACAACCACAACCAGAGGCAATCTCTATCCTGATAACGCCCCCTCCCTCTGATCGAGCTGAATATATTGAAGATTCAGTGAAAACATGGCGCTTTTTGAACGGAGAATTACCATTTGATGAGGAATTTGTACGAAAACGCTCTGCTCTGGCGTTTGATAGAAGCTACTATCCTATGGGGACTGGAAGACAACTAGCAGCAATTTTAGCATCTGGTAGCCGCAAAGAGGAGCTCAATAGTGTTAAGATACCAACTCTTGTCATTCATGGTGATGCTGACCCCTTAGTTCCTGTCGAAGGAGGAAAAGAAACAGCAGAAATTATCCCTGGGGCAAAATTGCTCATTATAGAAGGCATGGGTCATAGTATACCTGCTGCAGCTGCCCCACGGATAATTGAAGCCATAATAAACCACGCGGTTTAATCCAGCAGCTGCTTTTTTTATAGCTCATGTAAGACGTTTTTCTAGTTCTAAAAAGCGTTCTTGTAGATTAACAATGAAAGAATCAAGTTCTTTCTCAACGATACTGATCCATTCTATCAGAACATCAAGAGCAGTAAGAACTTGCCTCCCCTTTTCTGTCAGTTTAGATTTCTCAGAAAGTGATGTGCCCCAATGTTCTCGGATCCTGATAAGATCGTCAGCCTTTTCCTGCAAAGAATTCGCACTTTGGTCGTAAATATGAATTAAGAGCTCACGAAAAGATGTGGGTTCAACCTGATATTTCCATTCGCGACTACCAGGTTCGCGTCTTCGAGTAATAAGATTCCAATTCTCTAGTTCTTTCAAATTTCTACTGATTGTTGAGGGATTTACCTTAAATTTCTCAACAAGATCTTTTTGGAGTAAGGGTTTATTGGGGGAAGATAAGACACACAATGCATAAATTCGTCCTAGTAACGGTGATCCACCCCTATCATACATAAAATCTTCAAAGAAATTTGAAATCTCTTCCTCTAACTTTGAAATATCTTGAGAATCTTCTCCACTACCGTCATCTGACATAAGAATTCAACCTAAAATGATGTAAAACTACTATAAACACATGAAA
>JBHLPG010000414.1:0-3241 GCA_048939725.1 Promethearchaeota archaeon
GAACCCAGAATTGATATCTACAACGCGAGTCACCCTGTGTTTATCATTGAAGATGAAGCATTAGAAATTAATTCAGACTGGTACCTCTACACTGATGAGGATGGAGACGAGAATATACCATCAATTTATTGGTATGTCGATTCTACTTATGTTGATAAATTCAATAATCAGACATCGATTCCTGCTAGTGAAATCCATCCAGGAGAGGTTTGGTATTATGTTATTCGACCATTTGATGGTACAATTTATGGCGATAATCGAACCTCACCAATGATAAATATTGAAAGTCGACCCCAGATCAATTCAATTGAAGTTACACCTCTTACAGATGTAGAAGGTCATTATACAATTGATGTGAATACCACTGATTCGAGAAATAATATTACACAAGTGGAATTTGTTTTAACACTAAACGGGACAGAAGAACTTAGACCATTTGTAATAACCTCACCAATTTCGAATGGAGCTGATATTTGGCGATTAGATTATGTTCTATCCTCTTATTCTTACCTTGATACATCAGTTTCAATCTTTGTTACAGTCATCACTACTGTGAATTATACGACTAATTCTTATGAAATCAGAGAAATTGAAACAGCGACGTTCCACCTAGAAGATAAAGCCCCACCTCGAGTTAATGACGCTTGGTTTGTGCACGATGTAAATCCGACAAATATCACCTTTTACGCTGAAATTCAGGAGTATGGCTCTGGTATATCCGAGATCATTCTCTATTATTCTTTCACTCCTGCAAACGATACGAAAGTATCTAGTTTAGGAGGCATTGGGTCGAATAATTTACAACATGAACATCAAGTACAAATGTCATGGCATAATGAAACAGCTGACTCTGTTCTGTACCAAGCCACCATTCCCTTCAATCCAAATGGATCTAACTGGAAAATAATTTACCGGATATCAACTATGGATAATAATGGAAATGAAGATCCTTACGCTTTTGATATTCTTAATTTTCCTGAAAGATATGACGCGGATATAGTTTACTTTACACCACTAGGAATTACTCCAACCTTATTGATAATTATTGTTAGTATTACTATTATCTTAGCCATCATGGGTTCAATTGTCTATGTAAAATTCATTCGTAAACCTGAATTAATTGGACTTGATAAAGAATTTGTGCTTAGCAAAATTAATGACACCTCAGAAGCGGAAGTAATGGCCGCACTTGATACTCACACCATTGGAGTGGTGGTTTCATTCTTCGATCAGCGTCATGGCCCCATTCCAATTATCGTGATACCCGAACTATTAAAAGATAACTTCTCGAAACTTGTGGATCTCTCTGATCGATCTTTTAGCGGTACAGGTTTTTGTGATAACTTTGATGCTGAAATCACTTCAAGTTATGATTTTGTATTGACACAGGGGGTTCGGATTAAAGCCATGTCCTTTGGTTATGCATTAGAACGGCCTCAAGCCAGAGGAGGACAAGAGAACATCACATGTAATATTCTTATCCACCAAGATTTGTTCCCCTTAGTAAACCAATTCTTAGATGAGATCCAGGTCAAAATTCACGTAATTCATCTTCTCATGGATAAAGATCCCTCTAATAAAGATGAAATCCGAAGAAAAGTAGTTGGCTTGCGGAAATACGTCTCTGCCATTGTCTTGTCTTATGAAAATATCTATGGTACAACAGAACTTGTTTCTGAAGAAAATTAAGTGTGTTTGGTGAGTGATTTGAATAAGGTGATGAGCAAACTTACCTCTTTTACAGATTCACCTCTAATTCTATTTTTTTCCCAATCTGAGAATTTAGGAGAGACCATTGGTGTTGAGTAAAAAGAATTTGTACATAAGTCTAGTACTTGGTATCTTTCTTCTAAATATTTTTATAATCGCACCCCCTTTACAAGATGATTTTCTAGAATTGGGTGAATTTTTTCCATCTCTCTTACGAGGATTCGGGTTCAAAAGTCAGAAAAAAGAAACCAACCATAAAATATCTCGTTTATTAAGTTCTTCTCAAGTCAATCAATCATCCGTCTATTCGGATAAAATTCATTTTGCACAATCAGAGTATTTTGTACCAGGTTGGGCAGATACTCGGTGGAAGTATAGGAAAAATATCACCATTGATCATACTAAAGTAGACGCAGACTTAACAAATTTCCCTATCTATATTGAATTATATGATTCTGACTTACAACAAGAAGCCCAGGCGAGTGGGAATGATATCCTATTTACAAATGCTTCTGGACATTTACTTAATCATGAAATCGAGGTTTATGACCGTGTTTACAATTCCTCCCATTCACATCTAGTTGTTTGGGTCAATAGTAATCTTTCTAGCACTCAAGATACCATTATTTCCATGTATTATGGCAATCCGACAGCAGTTAATCAAGAATATTCAGAGGATGTATGGGATGACGCTTATGTAGGTGTGTGGCATTTAAGCGAAGACCCTACGGATTCTAGTCCAGCATTTAAAGATTCAACTCCCAATAATAATGATGGCACAGATTACGGAAGTATGACGAGCGGTGACCAAGTGCCAGGACAGATCGATGGTAGTTTAGATTTTGACGGGGACGATGATTATTTAGAGGCTGATGATTCCTCCTCTCTTACCATTCCAGGTTCCTTTACAGTTTCAGCTTGGATAAATACCAATGATTTGCCCTCAGCTGGAGATCTACGGAGCGTAGTGGCGAAGGGGATGCCTAGCGATAATCCCGGTGAGAACCATAATTATGGAATTATGCTTGAGAACGCAATTCTAACTGCGGGTCAGGCGATTGAGGTTTATTATGAACCCTCTACGGGATGGGGTGATGTGGTTGCAGCCAGCTGGGTAACATCGCTTAGTTTAGGCCAATGGTATCATGTAGTAGGAGTGCATGATGCGGGTGCGGACACCCTAACCCTTTTTATCAATGGCATTCAGCGCGCTCAAAACACTGGTGCCACGGCAACGCCTGATACAGGTAACGCGCCTTTGAGGATAGCAGATGTAAATGTTGATTGGGCAACGAATGAATTTAATGGTCAGATTGATGAAGTCCGCGTCTCCAACACCGTCCGCAACACCAATTGGATCCAGACCGAGTACAACAATCAAAACGATTCAGACACTTTTTATAGTGTTGATGCTGAAGAAAAATACACGGATACAATTGATTGGCATTATCCAGGATTAAAATGTATATATCGCAAAGAAATAACTATAGACTCAACTAAGGTAAGTGGGAGTAGTTTATCCAACTTTCCA
>JBHLPG010000099.1:0-13126 GCA_048939725.1 Promethearchaeota archaeon
TATTGGAAAGCGAACTCATATTGTGGCTTTGGACTATCTAGGAACAGCAAGTCTAATAGAACTGCCTTCAACAACAATTATTGGTGGTTTATTCCCTGCCCCATCTGTAGGGAATAGGTGGATTCAAGTCAAATCAATTACCAATAGTCATCAATTAACGACAATAGTTCTTCTTTCTGATAGCGGCGAGTTACTTCGATATAGCTGGCTTTCTAACGGAGAGATTTCAGCTCTTTCTTATGAGATTACAGATCAGGATGAAATTATTTCTCTGGATGTGGCTGATCAAGTATCTGTAACTGATATAATGATAATTACACCTAATAATGGTTCACGCGTACTAAGAGATGATGGTAGTGCGATAACTGTTGTAAATGAATTTTATAATTACTATAATTACTCAGTAGATCATCATTTTGCTAATATTGATGATACTCCAGAGAGTGAAGTTTTACTTGTTGTCTATAATTCGCTTGTTGTCCTTACCTCTGAAGGAAACGTCATTGAATCACACTCACTTCCTAAAGAAATTGTAACAGTAAAAGATTGGAAGGTAGACACAACCATGAAAGTTGCTTTCATAACGATATTGAGGGATAATACAATTGCTGTTGCAGATCCCTCAAACAGGATCCGATCTACTTTGAATGGAGAAGCTGCAGCTTCTAATCTGAAAGACGTGTTAATTTCTGAGCAAATAAACACAGGAAATCCTACTAATCGCAATGAAATTTTCCCACCTCTTGGATTAGTTATCCCTACGTTTGTATTTACAGTTGGATTAATCTCAAGCTTTTCAGGTTTGAGAAAACGGAGAAAGACAGTTAGAAATCAAAGGAGGTCTCATTCATGATTTACACTAAGAAATTCATTCGTTACAGAAATATAGTTTATTCAATGTTCATCATATTTATCTTATTTGTCAGTGTTGCAAGTGTAGTCGCGAAAAGGAATGAAATGAACAGTATTCAAGAAAAGCAACATCCCTTTGAAAAACAATATCCTGGTTTCGATTTGCCAAGGAAGCTTGCTGTTATTTATGATAGTAACCATAGTCTTTTAGCACACACCGCGTTAAATGTATTTACTTCAGCTGGTATAATTTACCACAACATCCATCTAATTCCTGTAGAAAATTGGGATGATCTTAGACTGGTAATGCTTGAAAAGAATTATTGGATTAAACTATACTTCATCGAAGGAAAGCTAGATGGTGTTTTACTTGGAGGAGATAATATTAAGTGGGAAGAGATCGCGAATACAATTACCAAACCAACATCATTCCATGTTTTTGGATCTGGTTCAACGGATCAATTACGTCCTTTAGTTCCTGTCAATGAAACAAGGATCCGTATTGAAGGAAGTCCTATGCTTGGTGCAGAACAATCATATTTCTATAATCTTTGGGAAATTGGAGATATTATGGCTGGGGATCCTGGTTTAGGGTACCAAAGAGTCGCTGAAGACTTTAGAATTTTAGGAGTCAAATATTTTGCAGAAAATATCAATAGAATCTTGAATGGGATAATGGTTCCAGAGAAAATGGAAAACCCCCTAGGGGAAATTGATTACGAGGCGAGATCGCAAGCTTGGAATGAAAAAATGGAGAGCTGGTCTGATCTCTACCAAGTTATGCCTGATCAATCAATTAGACGATTTGATAATGATTCGGTCCCTGTCCCTGAAACTCAAGTGAGAATTTTCAATGATAACGATTCTGATGCACAATTTAAAATCTCTGACCTTCCGCTCTTTTCTGGAATAGAAGGACCAACTGCTGCAGTAATTGATGCTATTCTTTCAGTTTTAATCAAATTTGGTGGAAGTGCCCTTGGATTAGATCCTGAGACAGCAATTGACATCTGTAATACCATCAAAGATATAGCGATGATGTTTACAGAAAGTGATGAAGGAGAGGGGGATGTCAAAGGGACTATAAAGAAGCTTATAAAGTTGATTACGGATAATGCACCAATACCAGAGAAGATTAAACCATTTTTACCTCTCGTTGTGGACGCACTCTATTTAATTCGCGCGGAACCCACCGATATAACTGATTTTGCTGGTTCAATAATTGAAACTATTTTTACTGTAATTGGGGATATCTCAAATTCAACAGTCATAACTACAATGCTGAAGGTCTTAAAAGGAACACTACTTAATGGAGTGGAAATTGCAGAAAGAATAATTAAGGAAAAGGAGAAAGCTGCCGAAGAAGGAAAGAAATTTAACCTTTTGAATGTCATTGTGGGTTTTGCTATTGACAAAATCCTTAATGCTTCCACTTATGCTTGGTGGTCTGACGTTCTTGGAGGGACAAATAGCACTCTGTTGAAAGAAATAGGTAAAATCATGGGATTTCTTTCTCCTTTAGTGAAAGCGTTTACGACTGGAGATTTCGATGATTTATTGAATACCATTCCAAGTTTTGTAGAATATTTATTTGAGAAGATGTCTAATCAGACCTTATCTTCAAGAGAAGAAAGTGCTATCGCGACAGTAAGTCAATTCTATCGTACCTCTATGGCTTTCTTTGACTCCTTCACTCTTGGTGGGAAAACACTGGAATATTGGACCACGGGAAGTGAAAACGATAGCCTACAAGCAAATCAAAGGCTCTTATTCAAATTAATAAATGCTTCAATGCCAATGTTAGGAATTACTCTATCTGCAAATGATAAACGGGCTTCAAATTTCGCACGAGGTATGTTATCAATCATTGCAGATGCATCTAGAGATAACTTAACAGATAGAAATAAGTTGAAGCAGTTAATTTCTGCTAATATGACTGGAAATTCTCTTCCAGCGGAGGGTCAGGAGGCCGAAACCCTTATAGAGACCTTATCTTGGCTAGGAGCAATAGCTCTCCCATCAATGACAGATCCTTTAGCATCTGATATACGAAATATAAGTAAACAATTCTTAAACATCACTGCAGTTAATGCCACAGTTTCATATGTAAAAGAAGAGATATTTTTCTTGGTTCTTGAAACTGTTTTTGGGATAGTTGCACTGGGAAAGAATAACAAGGCAGCTCAATTTCTTTTAACAGATGAGGCGAATAAATTAAAATTAAAAGCAGAAGAAACTGAAGATAAAGAAGAACTGAAAGAAATTCATTGGGCGATCGCTAAAGTTGGGAAAAATGCTGTCGTTGGTCTCTTTTCTATCTGGATTGAGGGATTAAATACAACTGAAACGACAAAGAATGCTTTAAAGAAAGGAGTCAAAGTATTTGCAGATTGTATATTGACTGTAACACAGGTACTTCTTTCAGCGGAAGGAAATTCTATAACTTCGTTTTTACGATCAGCAGCAATGCAAGGTGGTGCCCTGCTTTTCAATTTTCTGGGAATAGATGGCATGGCCACCATGCAGATAATTCAAAGTCTTTTCACTGGTTTAATAGGTGATAATATTCTAGGGGGTGATGCGGTATTCAACGCTACAGCTACTATGCAACAGCTTCAGGATCTTGTTACCGAGACATTAAAAGAGAAATTCCCAAATATCCCAAATTCTCTTCTTTCTCTAGCCGAGAAGGGAATTTATTATCTCTTTATGATCAAAGACCTCCTTTCTGGTGGTATCGACTTCATTTTCAAAGAATTTAAGTCATTACTCGCCTCTTTCCTTGCTGATCTGATAAGTGAATTTACTGGAAAAATCGCAGATAAGATTTCAGCAAAACCTTTATTGAACCTTGGAGGAGACATCCCTCTCCCTGGTGGAGATGTTATCGGAATTAAACTATCCTTCAACCTATCAATTGGATTAAACATTCATTGGGATAATGAGGCATTTAGAACTTGGATTGAAGACATTATCTTCACTGGAATCAATGATTTTAAACTAGATATTCCAGAGTTCTTCAAAAAGATTATAACCTTTATTTCATTCGCCCCTGTTTTTTCAGCTTCGTTAACAGCTTCAACAGTATCCTCAGGTGGCGGAGGGGTCTTTGCAGCAGTTCTCGCCCCTCTAGGTGTAGACTTAGAAGTCTGGGGGTCGATTGGGTTTTCAATCCAGTTGTTTTCCTTTTCGTCAGGCGGTTTCGACCCCGAGGGCTTTATGAAAATATTAGAGTGGCATTTTAGCATAGGCTTTAAAGTCTCCAAAGACATTACTATCATTGAAATTATCCTGTATTGCACAGGGGGAGGTGCTGCTGCTGCTGGAACTGTCAACAAAGCAATGGCGTATATTGGTCTAGATGTGCTTACATTGACGATATGGTTGTCTGCTGCATTCGAGATATATCAAAAAGCAGCTCATAATGGAGAACCAGCACAAGGATCTCTGACCCTGACGATCGGTATCGGGGCATTTATCACAATTGGTCTCGATCTAAGGATCGTTGGGATTGTTTTCAAGATTGGATTAGATATTTATTTGATATTCCATCAAGATCTGACTCCTGGTAACATCGGACCATTTACGATAACATTAGATATCGTTTTATGGGCAAAACTTGTCCTCACGTTCCTTTTCTGGGATTTTGAAATTGGTTTTGAATTTCGGCCTCCTGGATTTCCTCTTTTGCTTTTACCGCCTCCTGAAAGTCCAGAGCTAAAAGAGGATGCGTTAGGGTATGACTCTGACAATGACGGCTTGTCAGATGCTCAAGAAAACGAAAGTACCTCTCTAAATCCATATAATCCTGATACAGATGGCGATGGTTTAAGCGATAAGTATGAACTGAAAGTTAGCAATACGGATCCTGGTAAATATGATACTGATGGTGATGGATTGAGTGACTTCATTGAATGGTATGGTGTCCATTCTCCGCCTAAAGCTAACCCAAATCTCTATGATACCGATATGGACGGAATTTCTGATGGAGACGAGGTATTACTTTATGGAACGAATCCCAACTCACGTGATACAGACATGGATGGTCTAACTGACTACTTCGAAGTCACAACTGACTGGATTATCCCCTCACAAGTCAATACCTCCCAACAAAACAATACTTGGCCAATAACGCCTTCAGTTACAGCTGTAAAAATCGGAGACCAAATTTACGATAATCGTACAGATCCATTAAACCCTGATACGGACGATGACGGACTACTTGATGGTCAAGAAGGAGAATTTGGTCCTTGGTGGGGTAATCCAAACAATTATCCAGAAGGCTCGGATGAACCCATGTTACTCTTCAATGAAGGTTACACTCACCCATTAGATAACGATACTGACGATGATTCATTCTATCAATACTATGATGGATCTATTGCAGGCACTTCCGAATCTAAGGTATATACTCGAGATATGAGAGATGGAGTGGAAGTTAGAGGAATTACTGCAACAATTATTGAGGATGGTGAACCCGTCTCCAAAGTCTTTCAAACAAATCCATGTAATCCAGATAGTGATGGAGATACAGGCCAGGGACGAGAACCAGTAATTGGTGGTTTCTTAAACTCTGATGGTTATGAATTAAGCCTTGACCCTGCTAGTGACCCTCTGGACGCAGATACTGATGATGATGGATTAATTGATGGATTAGAAGGAACACTCCTGTTTGAAAGAAACGTGACAACAAACTTCTATAATCCCGACACAGATGGGGACTCGCTACCTGATGGTATTGAAATAGCATTAGAATTAGATCCAAGCGATCCTGATACTGATAATGACCTCATATCAGATGGGGACGAATTCTTCATATATGCTACGAATCCACATATGCCAGATACCGACTATGACGGTGTGGATGACTATTGGGAATTATTCTTTAGCCATTCGAACCCCCATAGTGCGGATAGTGATGGTGATGGACTAAAAGACGCTACTGAAATCTATACTTATGGTACCGATCCTGTGGACGAAGATTCTGATAATGACGACATCACTGATCGTGATGAAATAATTGAATTTAATACAGACCCAATGAATCCAGATAGTGACGGTGATGGTATCCGTGATGGGCCAGAGATCTTTGTATATGAAACGGATCCAAATAATATTGATTCTGACTTTGACTCCATATTAAGTCCTGATGAGAATGGTGATCCTACCTATCTCTGGACGGATTATGACGAAATTCACTTCGGAACGAATCCAAAGTCTATTGATAGCGATAATGATTCTATTTTTGACAGCTGGGAATTGTACTTAGCGAATGGAGATATACCGAATTTTGAGAATATCCCATTAGATGCACTAGATAACGATACTGACGATGATGGACTGATTGATGGCAAGGAACTCGTAATTGGTGAAATTGAAATCCTAGTGTTTCCATTTGTGGCATATCAAACAGTTTTTCCTTTACTCACCTCCCCTGTTGACCCTGATAGCGATGATGACAAACTAGGAGACAAATTTGAAATAGATAACAACTTGCGACCTGATTTAGTGGATTCTGATAATGATACTCTTTCAGATTGGGATGAAATCTATTATCATTACACTGATCCTAGGAAAAATGATACTGATGGTGATGGAATTGTAGATTCAAAAGAAGTCACTCACGTCACCCCTGCTGGTATTGGTTCTACAAATAGTGAGTACGATCCTTTGTACTTAACAAATGCTCTTGATCCTGATAGTGATGGTGATGGTTGGCCTGATGGTTTAGAATTATTCGCTACTGACGGGGATCCGCGATATAATCCGTATAATCCCGACGTAAATACTAACGGGATCTTAGATGGATATGAACGAGACTTTGACCATGATCTTATTTCTGATGGAGACGAATACAACACATATAATTATTATGGAACTGACGTGAATGATAATGGAGTTCCAGATGGTTACGAACAAGGGGGATTTTTAGATTATAGAAATCCTGACTCAGATTTTGATGGCCTCATGGATGGGGATGAAGTTCTTGTATATGGTACATTACCATATTCAGCTGATAGCGATCTTGATGGTTATAGCGATCCCTTAGAGTTGTGGATTGGCACCGATCCCCTGGAATATACACTAGAGGAGGATTTCTTAGAAGCCGTTCTTCGCTTAACTTCCCCATTACAAATGAAATCACCTATACATAATGGTTCCTATTCAGTAGGAGCGATTTCATTTGAAATGTTGAATTTAACAGCGTTATCCCGTGTAACCTTCCGATATCGTGAAACTTCAAAAGAAAGTGAGTCTACAAATCAAACTACTGTTCCTACCAATATTCCAACTACGACGCCAGCTACTACACCAGCTACAGCACCAGTTACCACTCCAACCACTACCCCATCAAACACGACAAGTCCTGAAACTCCCACGAATGAATGGATTGGTAATTTCACGATGAAATACCAAGGATATTCTCGGTGGACTCATAGCGCGAAAAACTTTGATGAAGGTGAATACGAACTCCAAATATTTGGATTAGCCCAGGATTACAGTTATCCAACTTCTCCTGATAGGGTTATCGGGTCAGTTGTTCTTGTGAATACGATTCATTTCAGAGTCGTTAAAACTGAAATAGACTGGGTGCCAATCATTGGTCTTGGAGTTGCTGCGGTTGTGGCCCTCGCAAGTGCTGCTTTCATTGCATATTGGATTATAAAAAGGAGGCAGGCCCTTATTTAGGAGTGAATGACCATGAAGAGTAAAATCCTTTTTCTAATCCTTCTTTTAATGGCTGTATCCACCTTAAACAATTCAGTACATAAGGCTCAGGAATTAAATCTGTTTCAAATTTTCGAAATAAGTGGTCAGGAAATCAAGGTTCAAATCCACCAAGATGGGTCAGCTCTCACTCTAGATGGAAAGGGACAACCAATTATTCTCAATTCTATTAATATAAGTGAATACGATCAAATTATACGTCCAATAAAATCGATTACCATTATTAACGCTCCTGAAAGTGAAGTAAGAGAATTTGAAGATTTACATGCACCAATAACTGTAATTGATAGTCCAAATTCCATTATCAGGAATAATAATATCTCAAGTTTTGACACCACTCCTTATACATATGGAATTCTTCTTAATAACAGTCCCAATTCAGAGATCGCTTATAACACCATTTATAACATCACTTCGACCTCTAATTCTGTTTCAGGCGTACATTTAGTTAATTCTTCAAATACAATAATTAATAATAACACGATCGAAAAAATTACATCCACTTCGTCATATTTCAATGACCCCCGAGATGTATACGGTATAAGGATACATGATAGCCTTGATGTCCCAATTATAAAAGCATATATTAAAGATTTAAGCTCCAATGGGAATGGTTATGGAGTTTTCATAGATTCATCAAGAAGGAATAAGATAAATCATTCTCAGATTAAGGAAATAAGTTCAAAGGCCTCCTATGGCGTTTTTATTAAAGATAGTTCAACAATGGTGATTAATGATACTTCAATTTCTAATATAGTCTCTTCTAGTCAGGTTGCGTATGGAATATCATTAGAGGATAGTCCACATTCGGAGATGAGCCTTAATAATATATTTACATTTGATGCATTACTTGGTGAAGCGTGTGGGGTATATTTAGATAGTTGTACAGGAACTTTTGTTAGAAATAATACTATCCAGTCACTATCTTCTTATTCTTCTAATTATGGTTTATGTATAAGTGCAAGTGATAGTATAGAGATTGAATGGAATGATATTTCAGACCTTATTTCGTCAAATTCTGAAGCATACGGAATTTTTGTGGATGAAATTGATAGTTTAACTGTAGAGTATAATACAATATCTGATATTTCGCCTTCTTATGGGCTATATTTCTCAGAGTGTAATCATACAACTATTAGTGAGAATGAGGTAACTAATGTCCAAGATTGGATCTTTATTGATGAGACAAGTCATGACGTCCAGTATTCGGAAAATACTGTCGATGGCCAAACTTTAATGCTTCAATCATTCACTAGACCTGCAGATCTTATTGTGGAAGAAGGAGATACCTCCAATTCAATTTCCTGGAATGCTGTTGATTCTTTTGCCCAAAGTTACATAATTTTCAAAAATGGTGATTTTGTGACTAGTGGATCTTGGTCCTCTGGTGTACAGATTGTTCATAACCTTAATTATACTTTGTCAATGGGTCAATATTCCTATAAGATTGTACTTACAGAAAATACAGGGAATCAAATTATTGATCATGTTACGGTTTCAGTAATTGAAATGAATCTTCCTCAGATACACAGTAGTCCAGGTGATATTTACTTATCCATTGGTGCTCCAGATCATGTATTATCGTGGATTTTGACTGATGATTATCCTGCCACCTACTCTATCTATGTGAATGGGACAGAATCTGTGTTTGATTCATGGGATTCATCTGTCCCTATTACATTTAACATTAGTATTTTCGGGATCACTGAATATACGATGTACAATTGTACGCTTATTGCTTCTGATACTTCTGGAAATATAATTATTGATGTCGTACTTGTATTTGTGTTTGATGTTGAAATAAAAACAGATATGCCTGCTCATATGCAGTATGAACAAGAAATAACTAATCAAGTGTTAAATCTCAATTGGACAGTTTATAGCAACGAAAGTGGTTCTTATAAAATATATCAAGAAAATGAAACTATGAGTATCGTTTTATATTCAGGAGTTTTTACCCCTGGAGAACCAATTCTCTACCAAATTGAAATTGATGATCTTGCAATTGGCAGATACGAATATCGAATTGTGGTTAACCAAGATGTTGAAAACTCTGTTACGGTAACTGTATATGCCAATCCAGACATCCCAGAGGCTCTGGAAGAGACAAATCAATCTCGGCCACATCAAGCAATCCCACCATATCTGACTCAACCAGCAGCAGATCCCTGGCCGACACTAATTTTCGGAGGAGTTATTGTATTAGGGACTTGCATTGCTGGATATTGGGTTATCACTCGCCATCTAATGGTTCCTTCAGCTATAAAGGATGAGAAAAAGGGTTTAAAGAAAGCTAGAAATGTTAAAGACGTCCATGAGGAGGGAAAAAGGCTTGGAGCCATAGGCCGTATTTATTTCAAGGCTGGTGATTTAAAAAATGCAATTAAACACCATAAAGAAGCCCTTGAGAAATTCAAGAGAACTGGGGAAAAGAATCTTCAAATACAAGAGCTAGAAAGTTTGGGGAATGCCTACTTAGCTCAAGGAGTTAAAGAAAAATGAGTGATCCTAGTACAATAACTGAGATTAAGACCAAAAAAACTGAAGAAGTCTTGGATGATCTATTCAATATTCAGGAAAGTCATTTAGAAAAAGCGGCTAAATATTTTGAGGAGGCAGTAGAATTAGCACGTGAAATTACGGATAAACCTACTGAAGCTAGATTACTTGGCAAATTAGGAGAGGTGTATGTCAGATTAGATAATTCAACCGATGCTATTAAGAATTATCAAAACTCAAGAAAAATATATAATTCAATCGGGGATAAAAAGAATGAGCTTAAGATATTAATGAGTCTTGGAGAAGTTCAGAAAGTTTCAAATAGATTAAAGAATTCCAGAGAATCCTACCAACAAGCTGCAGATCTAGCGAAGAATAGTGGAGAGCTAACAGCAGAGGAAACCTGTTATGGGGAGTTGGGAAAATTCCATTTAGAAAGTAATGAATTACCAGAAGCATTAGGTTGGTTCAAAAAAGCAATAGATCTTAGTAAAAAGCTTAATAACAAACGAACTGAAGCAAAATGGGTGAATTATCTTGGCCAGTGTTCTGATAAAAAAGGAGACTTTGATGAAGCTATTTCTTTTTTTGAAGAATCAGCTACCTTAGCTAGCAGTGTTGCAGATAAAAAAGTTGAAGCTATGAGCTATGCATTTTTAGGAAGCACTTATTTTAAAAAAGATGAATTAGCTATGGCTACAAAAAATCTTGAACATGCAATTAATATAATTGGAGAAATCAAACAGAATGAAGAACAAGCAAGCTATTTAGGGTTAGTAGCAGATGTTTATTTCGCTAGTGGTGATCTGGAAAATGCGAAAGAAAATTATGAAAAGTCCGCAAGGGCATTAAAATCATCTGAAGATAGAAGGGCATTTGAACTTCAATTGGGAAAAGTTGGAAAAGCTTACTATGAGATGGAACAATATGATAAAGCTGCTAAACATTTAGCTAAAGCAGCCGCAATAGCTGAAGAAATTGACAAAGATCACGCAATGGAATGGTTTGGAAAACTGGCTGAAGCAGAAACTAAGCTAAATCAACATGATAAAGCTATCAAACATTTCAAAGAGGCTATAAAATTAGCTCAAAATCAAAAAAACAAAGAAAAACAAGCTATGTACCATCTAGGATTGGGTAAGATATTCGAAGAGATGGGTGATGCAACTAATGCTAGTTCTGAATTTAATAAAACTCTCAAACTAGCAGGTGGAATAAAGGATGTTAAAGGTAATATTGAAGTTCGCCTCGCTCTTGGAGGGGTACAATATGATTTAGAAAAATATGATGACGCTCTTACACATTTTATTGAAGCACAGAAGCTATCTGCAAAAATTGCTGATAACGAGAGTCAGCTTCAAGCATTTAAGGAACAAGCAAATGTGTTTATTGCATTAGAAAAGCCCAACCAAGCCATAAATGCTTACAAAGCAGCTTTAGAAATATCCAAAAAGATTGAAGATCAAGTTGTGAGAAATAACGAGGTGGAAATACAATTAGGAAGCCTTGGGGAAGTTTATTATGACATTGGAGACTACAAGTCAGCTAAAAAACACTTTAAAGAAGCTTTAGATAAAGCACGAGAAAATGACTTGCGATCTTTTGAGGGAAAATGGACTGGATCGTTGGGGAACGTTGCCTACACTGAAGGAAATCTTAACAAAGCAATCAATTTTTATGAAGAAGCACTAAAAATAGTAAAAAACTTAGGGATTAAAAAAGAAGAAGCACGATGGTTATCCAAGTTAGCTTATGCTTATGAGAAACAAGGAAATGTGAACAAAGCTATTGAATTCAATGAAAAAGCTTGGGGGAAACATTCCAATTTGGATAAGGATTTAGAGGGAGATATATTAACAAATTTAAGCAGAGAGTTTCTTTCTATAGGTGATTATAATAAGGCAATCAAATTCGGCAATGATGCGAATGAGATAGCTGAAACCTTATCTCAAACAGACAGAATAGGTATCATTCATTCAAATTTGGGAGAGGCATATTTTGCCAAAAACAAAATGGGTAAAGCTATTAATTCTTTTGAGATCGCCTTGAAAAGTGCGAAAAGCCAAAATAACCATCAAGATCAATTAAATTTCTTGGTTAAATTAGGAAAATGCTACATCAATACTGATGAAGAAAAATCAAAAGATTTCTTTAAAAAAGCTAAAGGAATTACCTCTAAAATCGGAGATAAAGGAATAGAGGAGTCCTTGTATGGAGAGATAGCAAATGTGTATATGGAGGTGGGTAGATTTGATCTCGCTAAAGATAATGTTGATAAAGCCATCAAAATGGCGGTTGCAGCAAGTAATAAAGCTAAATGGCGTGTAAATCTCGGAGATATATATTTCAACGAAGAAAAGTTTAAGGAATCTCTTAATGAATATAAGGATTGCTTAGAATATGTTAAAGAAATGAGTAAAGAAGCAGTAGGGGAGCTCTATGGAAAAATAGGAACGACGATACAGGAAACTTCAAGCACAAAAAGTCAACTTAAAGAAGCCGTAGAATATCTTGAGAAGGCTATCTCTAGTGCAGAGGAACACGGTAACACACTAAATCTATGTAAATGGAAGACTGTTGCAGGTAGTCTCTATCTAGATCTAGAAAGATGGGATAAGGCTCGAATTACCATCGAATCAGCATTGAAATTAGCCAAAGACGTAAAAGACATGAAATGTGAACATATTAATTATTCTAATCTATCTAAATTGGAGAAATTAAGTCGAGCTTCAAATTGAATATATAGCTTTTTTTTTTCTTAGGAGATTAATTTTTTATTTCACTACAACGGCTTAATCCTTCTCTGTTTTCGAATGAAAACAACTGAAGTTATTAGGAACACTAGAAAAGTAAGGAAATTAGGAAAATTACCTGACTTTGAGGATGTAGATGAAGTTATAGTAGTGGTTGTTTCATAAGTTGTAAGGGGTACGCTTGGGAGAGAGGTAGGGATGGGTATTTTCATAGTAAATGTTACATTTGCATGTGCTACATTATTAACAGAATCATTACCATATATATGTAAGATATAGTTTCCATTTGGTAT
>JBHLPG010000415.1:0-3224 GCA_048939725.1 Promethearchaeota archaeon
AAGCAGAGTCTTCTTTACCTGAATTAACCCCATTTTGGGTTGATATGGTAGACGCAGAGAATGTTCCCAAAACTGGTAAGGGAGTGTACATTGCAGTGTTAGACTCAGGTTTATTACCAATGTGGCCTTCATTGTTCTCGGAAGCTAATATCCGGGATGACCTGGGAATAGGTTTCAGCCATGAAGTGTCATGGGACGGTGGTGGCTTCGTTTTGGAGCCTCTCAATGATGAACGTGGGATCGAAACAACTCCCTGGGGTTCAGGCCATGGAACTCATGTAGTAAGTACGATTGTTGGTTACAATTATGGAGGTTATTGGATTCAGGGTGTAGCTCCTGAAGCTACAATTATTCCTGTCCTTGTACTTGATTATTGGTGGCTTGACTGTCCTGATCCCAATTACCCAGGCTGCCACGATGGAAAAATTTTCTTCAGAGGTGGTACTGATGAAATGGTCTCTGCAGGTATCAATTATATCGCAGATTTAGCTTGTACCTTAGATGGCCCAGTCATCATTAGTATGAGTTTGGGTGGACCAACACCATCACCCATGATTGAAGAAGCTATCGATTATGCTATAGGAAAAGGTGTTTTAGTGGTTGTTGCTGCAGGTAACTCTGGAGAATGGGGCATGGATTGGCCAGGTGCATATCCTCAAGTTATTTCTGCTGCAATGGGTGGTTGGACAGAACAATGGATCGGATATACAGGTCCTGGTAGTACTTGGTGGCTTAATGATGTTACTGAGAATCTTCACACAACAGATTATTGGGGAAATGAATGGCAAATTTTCCTCGATTACATGAGTGGACGACCAAACGAAGATCTTGGTCAAGAACCTTGGCATCTCGACGTTACTACTCCTGGAACAGCAATACTGGGGCCATTTCAAGAATTTGTCTATTGGGATGGCGCAGAATGGGTACTTACAGATCCAGCATACTACTATCTTTGGGGAACAAGTATGGCCACGCCACATGTTTCTGCAATTGCAGCACTAATTTTGGATAAATATCCAAAGATTCATCAACGGAAAATGGAATTAATTCTAAAGATTGCAGCTCTACGTCTCTTCATGTATTGGGGTGAAGCTTATTGCTATGATGTCCCAGGGTTCGAATATCTATTTCAATGGGAATTAGATGATTTTGGGGCTGGTTTTCTTCAAGCAGATACAGCATTGAAAGTCGCGAAGATGTTCCATCGGTGCAGATGTAGTAGATGGTAAGCTGATTCAAGTCTCCTCTCTAGCTTCTCCTCTCCCTTTTTTTAATAAATTTCGCCAGGAACTAGTTCTATAATTTAGCATTTTTTAGTTCACTGAGCTCTTGCAGTGGTTTTTCTAAGAAATATTCCCTATCTATTTTCCAATAGTGCACATCAAAATCAAAGTTTTCTGGGTAAAACCAATAGATCATGGAGGCTTCAACTGAGGTGTCAAGAGTATAGGTATTAAAGGACTGAAAGAGGTTCCATATTGAAAAAGCTAATTGATGTTCATGAAAGCTTGGAAGAGCTCCCCCCCAAAAAATGAATCCATTGTCCTTAAGAACATCCATGCCAAATCGAAATGGTGGTGGAGCATCATTAATCAGATTGAAGAATTGATGAATCTTCTTTTTATCTGGACTAGGAACCCAAAAAAGGCGTGTATTCACCAGATTGAACAAAATTCGGTCAAAGCGTGATCGAACGTTTGAAATTAAATTCTCAAATACTAAATTATATTTCAGATGAACATTTGTGCGAGTCAGGTTAAATAATCTCATCAATTCAGCTTGTTTTATTTCAGGATTTTTTGTTAGTTCTCTTAATATCTTAAAATCAATAGGTTTCCATTCTTCTAATCCAATCTTTTGTGGTTCAGATTTAGAGAGAGTCGTAGGTTGACTATCAATAAGGCTAAGCCATTCATTCCAATCAAAATGCCATTTGTTGTGCTGTAGATCATAAAAATTCAAATCGGGAAAAACTTCGATTTGATATCCTGAACTCGGGAGAACTTCTGTAGCACTGACATAATTCTCTTCTTCCAGAGTTTCGATTAATTCGTTCATTAGAGGAGTGCTCTCTGAAGGGATATTAAACTGGGCAAATAATATAAAACCGTTCCCATAACCTCTTCCCCGATAACGTGTATATGGATGAATATCGCATAAGTTCTCCATCAAGGTGAGATTCTCAATATTTTTAAGTGACCATATCACATTTATCCGCTGTAAGCCAAGGGCTTTGATATTATAGAGAGCAACAGGTGTTCTTATCACACCACGTGATTTAAGATCATTTAATTTTCTTTTTGCAGTTGGCCATGAAACTCCTAATTCCTCAGCTAGGTCTGAGTATGAGATTAAAGGATTTGATTCCAATTTGAGGATTATCCTGTAATCTTCAGGAGTAATCATGTTTTAACGCCCCACCTAAATTACAAATTCATTCATTTAACTACATTAATTTTGCACACGGATCTCCTCCACCAGATCCCCCAGGAGGATCAAAAACATACTCTGCTATTCCACTGTTTGCTCCTCCAGTTAATATTTTTGCTTGAATTGATAATGTGTAATTACCAGATTCAATTGCATGATCATAAAAGTGAATTTGGCCAATATAAACTAAATGCTTTGTTCCGATTACCCATTTATAGGAAAAATCATACCCTGATGGCAGTATCATTGAAACATAAAGCATGACCGTATGGCGTTGGGTACTATCAAAGAGGAGATAAAAAGATGAAACAATGTCAAGAACTGTATCGTTGTCGAGATTAGTGTAATAACTATCTTTTATTGTTAGAGTGACTTCATGCTTCTTATTGATACTCAAGAAAGTTACAGAAACACGGCCGAAAGCTGAGCTGACTGTGCTAAGGGCTAAAACGCATAAAAGGAACAAATAAAATTTCTTAAATGACATATGGAATGTATTGATGTTTATTTTTAAAAAATTTTTTAATACTAACTTCTCTCCTGAATTTCCTTTTATGTATTATTTCGTGAATTTCAAGTAACAAACACGCACTTAATCTTATATTTCTCTTATTCTTTATTAATCTATAGAGAGGTCTGGATATTTAATTGAAATATTACTGAAATTACACAAAAGGGACGAATCTAGAAAAGCTTTTGAATTATTGTAGATTCATTCATAAATCTGTATTTGATATTTCTAGAGAATTTTTCCGCAGATTTTTCTAGATGACAGATTCCTAGGAGTTCAGAAT
>JBHLPG010000416.1:0-3217 GCA_048939725.1 Promethearchaeota archaeon
ATAAAGTAGCAACTAATATACCCAAAACTGAACTACCTAGGAATAAAAGGGGTCCAATTATTGATCCTGGGCCATCAGGAATCGCTTCATGGAGTCCAAGATAGAATATAAAGAGTAGAATGCTAGATATTATAATGAATGATTGAAATAATCGTTGATTGGGAGCATCCACTGCAAACAACGAACTTATATCGTCTCGAATGTGACTATATTCCGATAGAATTATTCCTCCAAAAATCCACATTGCTGTATATACGATTGGACTTAACATTCCACAAATAGCAAGAATTTGATAGATACTCATCTCATTCACGTCTCTAAATTTTAGTAAATGAAGATTAAGAGGGAGATATTTGAGATAAAATCCTTGAATGGAAAAGCATTCCGTATAAGAAAATGATAATCAATATGCCCAATGCCAGCGTGCCATTATTAGGAAAGAAGATTACGAAAGCGATTAAGACTAGATTAATTACTACTCCAAGTATCCAATGAAAAGGTGTTGGAGATAATCCATCGTAGAATATTATGAAGGCTAAGGTCGCAATAAGTGAAGAAATGATTATCAAGAGAGATAAGTACTCATTGATGACAAAAAGGTTGAGACCAGCTAAAATTAATGTTAAACCGCTCAAACCAAATAAAATCACAATTATTATCCAGGTAATTTTCCCAATATAATTGGTCATATTTTGAGAGATTATCTTGTCTAACAACCAAGATTTCCGAGACCAACCCAAATGGACGTTATCTTTTTCGTCATAATGATAGAACATAAATATGATGTGTATTGAACCATGTGCCATTATGTATAAGCCTAAAAGTAATTGTTCTAATTCCGTTAGATCTAACATTGCCATAACTCTAGCTCCAGGATATTCTTAACTTGTTTCCAATTCTCTTACACAAATTATTTAGTGTTTTGTATGTTGTGAAAAGAAAAAGAAAATAAATATTTTTTGGAGTTATTATCTTACAAAATTAAAGAATTTTTCTTGAATCACGGGGAAATCTCTTCCATGGGTTTGATAGATAGGGGATGCAACCATTACTACACCTAGAGCTACAGCATAGGAGTTAGATTTTTCGTGGTTCTCTTAGCATCTCCCAATAATGAAAGTCCGCGCCAGGAGCCTCCCCCTCCTTTAAGGTGATAAAGCCATATTTTGAGTAAATTTTCATATTTTTTTCCGTTTCTGTTTCTAAATAAATAGAAAAACCTTCCATATCTGCTTTCGCAAACATAGATTTTAGTAACTTCCCTCCAAATCCTTGACCTTGGAATTCAGGTAAAACACCTATGACTTGTAGATAGAAATAAGGTTTGTTTTTCATATGCTGTCTGCGATCTTCTTCAATTACAGAGAATAGCATTTGAATCCTCCTACCTATTTCACTTCCCATTTTAATTGTTGCTCTAATAGCTCCACTCCTAATTATCCGCCAAAATGTTTCATTAGCGGTAGTATGGGGCACCCACGCTACGATTCCTTCAAGTTTATCTGAAGGAGCATATATCTCCCCATATTTCAAGGAATAACGTAAAACAAATTCAAAAACGAATGGCAACTTCTTTTTCCTTGTATCCTCATCTGGGATTACATGTGTCCAGGCGGGATCTTCATGAAAAGCCTTCCCTAGTACTTGATATGCTTTTTTGATATCCTTTTTCTGGATTCTATACAAATTCTCAAGAGTAAATGACATGTAGCTGCAGCAGAAAGGTTTAGTTAAAAAGGATTATCGTTCAATAAGACTATTTATCGCTAAATAATCGATCTTGTGGAATCATCACGGAATAGCCTGCTTGAGCATGGCCTCCTCTTAATTTAAAGACATTAATGCCTAAACTATGGCATAAAACCTTTTGTTTCGGTTTAATTCTAATAAATGTTATAGATTCTGATTCTTCATCTCTAATATTCTTGATGATTAACCTAAGGATTCGCTTTTTAGAGAAGATATCCTGT
This sequence comes from Promethearchaeota archaeon, assembly GCA_048939725.1. GTDB lineage: Archaea > Asgardarchaeota > Heimdallarchaeia > Hodarchaeales > Hodarchaeaceae > Hodarchaeum. Next base: position 1,971 of record JBHLPG010000416.1, read on the forward strand.
ATTACATCCTCCTCTAATGTGATCAGATCAGCTTTTCCAAGTAATGTTACGGTAGCCGAGGGAGCAAAACGGATATAATAATGTGGAAATGGAATAAGAAAAGAAACATTTGGATTCTGATTGATATTTCGTGTTTTCTTGTACTTAATTGCTGTTAAAAAGTATAATGCGAATTTTGAAGAGGGAGGTGACACTCCATAAAGTATACCTGTAGTATGAGGTGTTCCATCTTCATTGATTGTGGTTAAAACTCCAAATGTTTTCTTTCGAATCTGTTTCTCAACGAATGAAAAAGTAAAGGGATTTTTACTCACATTTGTTCACCAAAAAATATGATTTTAAAACAAGATAAATGCTTTTAACATTTTTTAATATCCAATAACAATCTCACACTTAAGTAGACTTTTAAAAGTAATTTTTCATTTTACAAATTGACAAACCATGACTCAAGATTTGATTTCCAAGCTTGATTCAGCATACGCTCAACGAATTTTGGAGGATATGATTCACATAGATTCCATCGTAGGTAATGAAGGTGATCTGGCGGAGTATCTAAAGAACGAAGTAGAGGCTCTTGGATTAACAGCAGAATTGGACTTGGTGGAACCAGGGAGACCTAATATTTATACACGATTACGGGGGTCTAAACCAGGTAAAAGACTTAACTTTAACGGGCATATGGATACAGTTCCCGTTGTTGATGGATGGGATACAGATCCTTTTACTCCAGTGATTAAAGAGGGGAAAATTTTTGGTTTAGGCGCTTGTGATATGAAAGCGGGGATTGCTTGTAGTTTGAATATGTTACGGGCGTTTGTTGAATCTAACCATTCTTTCAATGGAGAGCTCTCTTTTTCAGGGGTGATTGATGAAGAAGCATATGGAAAGGGAGCTAAGGCTATGCTGAAAACAGATTTTGCCAAACTTGATGCTATAGTTATTCCTGAGCCCTATCCTGGTGATGGAGTTAAACCGATTCCTCTTGGGATAACTGGGAAAATTCTTTATGATATCACAGTAAAAGGAAAAGCTGCTCACGGTTTCCGTCCTCATCTAGGTATAAATGCAATAGAGGAACTAGGGGTAATCATAGCTAACTTGTACAAATTAAATTTCAAGGATCATCCAGATTTTGGGAAAGGAAATTACTCGACCCTGAAAATAGAAGGAGGGTACCAAGATGTCTATTCTGTAATAGTTCCTGCATCAGCTCGGATGGAAGTTAATCGGTTACTAGTTCCAGGAGA
>JBHLPG010000100.1:0-12967 GCA_048939725.1 Promethearchaeota archaeon
TCTACTACCAGAAATTAAAAACATTATCCTTTGTTTTGTATTCGATTTCTCAACAATTTATACTATAAATTTGATCAAAAATGATATTAACTGTTCTATATACATAAAGAAAGGAACAAGTCATAACAAGAGTGGAAAAGGATTTAGATGTATAAACTAAGGTGGAGAAGAAGATATTAGTAAAATACAATTATATTTTCTAGAGGATCTCTCTTCCTGAAAGGTCTTTAACTAAAGGCCTCAGTGGCCAACCAGTAAGGTCAGGGAAGAAATCAGGTGGTTTTTTATACGAGAACCGAGCGGACCTGGATTTAGCCACATGCCTTGTGTGAATAAAATTTAATAAAGTCTTAGTAATTTTAATAACCTAAACATTTAGTTAGTTAGATTGGTGATATGTTGAATTTTCCCAAACTTGTTACATCACTAGCAATTATTGGTGAAAGTTTCGATCAATGGCGAATAATCAAGGATTTATGTGAACAAACCACTCAAGATAATTCTGGCCTTGCTGTAGGGATAATTTCTCGGACAATTGAAATGGATATAGGTTCTTTTACAGTTAAATACCTTATATTATTCATAGACAAAAAATTCGCACATAATATTAAACCTACATTTCAATATTCCATGCAGCAATTAATGGAAGAAGGAATTGAAAATGTTCTCAAGAAAATTGGTAAAAAAACCATTATTAAAGTTCAAATGAAAATGAAAAAGGATATTCAATCCAGCAGAGCTTAATCATTTGTTGAGTTCTAGATCATGTAATTTTGTTAAGAGGTCTTCCTGATCTTTAGTTAGTTCTCTTGGATATTGGTATTTTACTCTAATCTTCTTTGGTTTATTTTCATCCGTGTTGAATGTTAGTATCGTATTATTTTGTGTATTTTTAGGTATAATACCAGATATTGTTTCTCCTGTTGGTGTTTTAACAGTCAGATCTGAACCACGAATTGCTAGAAAAATTGATACAGGTATTTCCAAAATATCATCTATCAAAAAAACTTCCACAAGTAAGTCTCCAGCTTTTCCCCCCATTTTCCCTTGATTTCCCTTACCAGCTATTCGTAATACCTTCCCATCCTTTATCTTAGGAGGAATAGGAATTCTAATTTTTTCTTTTTTTACAGTACCATCTTGAAACTTGCGATTTAGGCTAATGGTCTTCTTTAAAGGGGTTGTTCTTCCCTCTATTTCTGACATTTTTATTTTTAATGTAATCTTTACATCCTGACCTCGTTGTGGTCTCATTGATGAGCTTCTAAAACCTCTACTACTGGAGAAAGGTGAGCTTCCAGTTCTAAATGATGAGAAAAAGTCATCAGGCCCTCCTCCACCAAAAAATTGAGAAAATATTTCGAAAGGATCGATATCCATTCGAAAACCTCCAGATCCTCCACGAGTAAACTGACTAAATCCCTCAGGTCCGAATTGGTCATATTGTCGTCTTTTATCAGAGTCTGAAAGAACTGAATATGCTTCGCCAATTCTTTTGAATTTCTCTTCGGCCTCTTTTGGATCTATTCCGCTTTCTTTAGCGCGATCTGGATGATACTTTAGAGCTAGTTTTCTGTATGCTTTTTTAATGTCTTTTATTGATGCAGTTTTTGGCACACCTAAAATTTCGTAGTAGTCTTGAACCAATCGATAGCCCTCAAATACAGAGGGAGGTAAAATTCTTTATGTTAAATAAATATCTCATTTTTCAACTCCTCCTACCCCACGAGAAGACTAATCTTGAAGGAGAAGAGAATTATTCATTTCCATTGATAGCTTTCTTAATTTCTCTCTCCAGTTTTCTCATATCTGCTCCAACTATTTTAGAAACTAATCTGTTCCCAATAATTATTGCAAAAGTTGGGACTCCTTGAATTCGTAATTTTGTGGCAACACCTTGGTTTTTATCAACATTAATTTTCACGAAATCAGCTTCAACATACTTCTGACTAAATTTTTCGAAAATAGGAGCACTTGCTTTACAGGGGGGACACCAATCAGTAAAACAATCCACTATTAAAGGTCTAGATGAATTCGATTGTGTATTTTCTTTGATAATCTCTGCAAACTCTTTTTCATCAATTACTCGGGCCACTTCTATCACCACAATTCAATAATCATCAAGAATCGTTCTGAGACAATCTTTTTATTTTTTACTTAAATTGACTACTCTATGAAACAAGGAATCAGGTAGACTTTATGATTTTCCTTGTCTTTATCGGTGTTAGGTTAAATTTAATTATTATTTTCTTACAAAAAACATTGATATCCTAACAGAGAAAAATCTTAGAAATGATTATTATTTTAGTGATTTGACATCCTAATGAATTGAAAGCGGAATAAACACTATATTATCCATTGATGTGGTTTATTAATGGTTCTAATTGCTCAACTTGCTCCCTATATTCCCTTATTTAATCTAATCTTCTTTATTGCTGGAGTTCCATTTGTTTTATGGTTGAATAACAAAACACAGAATGACTGGATCTGTTTAGTTCTAGGTATAATCTATATGATTTGTTATGGCATTATAGCACAACCAGAGTGGGATGAATGGTTCTTCTTCTTTTTTGGACTTACAGTAGGTTACATAACAGATTATTGGGGTGTAAACTCTGGTAAGTGGAAGTATCATCCTTGGGATCCTAATTTTGGGTACTCAGCATATGTCGGTTTCGCGTGGGGAATGGTCTCTATCTTCACTTACAACATTGGAAAAGTAGTTATTACGCTCCCAGAACTGGCTTTTCTTCCAGGGCTAGTATTCATTCTACCTACTTTTATTTTTGAATGGAAATATGGTAGAACTCGGAAAGATCAATACTTTTTATTTGCGCGAGCAATCTTCACTTTCTTAGCTTTTCTTGCTTCTAATAGTTTGGGACTTATGTTCATCGCATGTTTTGTTGGAGCATACATTGAGTTTGCTGGGGTTGATTGGATTAAGAACTGGCTCTATATTGATACAATGAGCTATATTTTCATCTCATTCGGGTATTCTTTGATTATTTTATGGTCAAAAATGGTTGTTGATTTAATATTTGGGGTATTAAATCCTTTGGTATGGTTGTTCTTTATTTCTGCTATAGTAGCTGGTGGGATTGATCTTTTTTGGGCTCAGAAAAAGGTGGAAGTGGATACTAAAAGAGCTATAGTTGCAGCTGAGCGATTCCATGAAAATCGTTAGTATTAACTAAGATAAAAGAAGGATAGAAACTCGTATCAAGAAAAAGATACGAGTAATTATTTTTAAGATTGTTTAGTATGATTTACCAACGTGAACGTGAATTTCGATCACGATCTGAACCTCGAGATCTACCGCCACCATACCCAGAGGATCGGCCGCCATACCCTCCTCTGTCACCATAACCACTACTACGTTGTCTATAGGACCTTCTGCGAGGATCCTCTACATGTTCGGATGATCTATTATTGTCTTGATTGACTTCATCAAAAACAGTTGAATCTTCACCAATTTCGCCAAATTTTCCCTTTGACAATCTTAAGGAATTCTGAAAAACATTTGCAAAACCATTGCTGAGTTTGTAGACGTTTCCAACAGAGATTGCATCAATATCCTCATTCCAGAGTGTTAAAGTTATCGATGCAGTATCGTCTGCAACAGTGAAATCACAAACACGATGTGACTCACCAGATCTTTTATTTATTTCTCGTTCTTCACCAACATCGGTGACTTGAAATACTACATTTAATCTTTTTTCGAGAGGCTTGACATCTCCGATCTTGACATCATGCGTCTCTTCTGAATCAAAGCTATAAGACATTTTTTACACTTCTAACGACGAATAGAACCCAAATTCATACAAAAAAGCAAAATCATCCTACATGTTCTAATTTTCAATCCCTAGAAACTTCAGAGACTTAAATTGTTCCATTCGCACAATTACTCTTTCATTTCAGAAGTTGGGCTTATATGATTACGTCTTTTAATAATATATAAACTTTCGTCTTTTTTTATCAGATAAAATGATAATATTTTCAGACAGAAGATTTTTGGCTTTCTCCTGTTTTTTCTATCCCTAACTAAAAAATAACTATGAAGATAATCTTTTTCATAATTACTTGCCCAAATGGAGTTGTAGAATTTAATGACCCGTAAAATTAAACCTCGAGATCTATTCCCAATGGATCGAAAAGTTGAACGGGAAGAAATCTTAGCTGTTAAGCGTGTTATGCGTAATAAACGATTGAGTTTCATGAGTGGTACGGAAATAGAGGAGTTTGAAAGGGAATTTGCATTGTATATGGGTAGTAGGTACAGTATTGCTGTTAGTTCTGGTACTGCAGCTTTACATGTAAGTTTAGCTGCTTGTGGAATTGGAGCTGGCGACGAAGTATTAATCCCTCCATATACATTCGTAGCTACAGCCACAGCTGTTTTACATCAAAACGCTATACCGGTTTTTGTTGATATCGATCCAGTCACACTTTGTATGGATCCTGCTGACTTAAAGAATAAAGTAACTAAAAGAACCAAGGCTATTATCCCCGTACATTTATTTGGTTATCCTATGGATTTATCTCCCCTTCTTGAATTCGCTGACGAACATGATTTGATCTTAATTGAAGATGCATGTCAAGCACATGGAGCAGAGTATAATGGAAAAAAAATTGGTACTTTTGGTAAAGCTGGTTGTTTTAGTCTTTTTGAATCAAAAAATATGATGACTGGTGAGGGTGGAATTATCATCACTGATGATGAAGAATTCTTTGAGAGATGTCGCTTAGTTAGACATCATGGCGAGCCATCATGGTACACTTATGAGAGATTAGGATTTAATTATCGAATGACCACAATCCAAGCTGCAATTGGTTTAGAACAAATAAAAAAGCTTGATCAGATGAATGAAGGACGAATTAAGAACTCTCTATATTTAACTTCATTATTAAGAGACATTCCAGGAGTAAATTTACCTCAAAGTCCAGACAACGGAAAACATGTATTCCATGCTTATGCTGTACAGGTTGATCCATCAATTATTGGGATGTCAGGAAAAGAATTGGCTGATCGTCTTAACCGTGACTTCCAAATAACACAATTAATTTATCCCGCAGGTCTTTACACATCTACTCTTTTCCAAGAGAGAATGGGATATGGTGAACGTAAATGTCCTTATACTTGTCCTTTTTTCGAAAAAGAAGTGTTTTATACTGATCCTCGTTGTCCTACTACTGATAAAATCGCTGAGAACATCATTGGTCTTCCCAACTGGCATCAATTATCTTATATTGAACTATCTCTTGTTGCTGGGAAATTTTTACGAGAAATGGAGGATATTTTAGGAATTGAGCTTGGAATTGAGGAACGCATAATTGGGACAATGCTCTCAACAGAGACATCCCCAAAAATTCATGAACTGATTTCTGATGTCTCGAAAGTTGCTAATCCCTTGAGAGTAGGTGTTATTGGGTTGGGAGGAATAGGTCAAGTTCATGCAGCTGCTTATGCTGCCAGTTCTTGGGCAGAATTACATTCTTTTGCAACACGTAATCCAATATCACTCCAAGGAGCGGCACTGTTTTTTGGGGTATCAAATATTTATGATGATTATCTGGAAGTTCTTAAAGACCCTGAATTACAAGCTGTATCTATCTGTGTGCCAACTTTCGTGCATAAAGAATATATTATTGCCGCTGCAAAAAGTGGAAAACATATTCTTTGTGAAAAACCTATTTTATTATATCTAGAAGAGTCTGAGGAGATTGAACGTGTTTTAAAGGAAAATAATGTGAAATTAATGGTTGCAATGATCTGTCGTTTTATACCTCATTATTCTACTTCAAAACGAGTAATTGATAAAGGTGAAATTGGTTCCATAGTTTCGATTCATGCACACCGAAGGGGAAGAGGGCCACCTACAGCTAATTGGTTTTGGGATTTAGACAAAAGTGGGGGAATTACTGTTGATCTAGCAATTCATGACATTGATCTTGTTCAATGGTTTCTAGGATCAAATGATCCTATTAAAACTGTTTATGCAGTTGGATCCAATAATGTTTATCCTGAGATTGAGACATGGGATACTGTTGTTATTACTCTTCAATCGCAGTCAGGGGTGTTGATTACCATAGAAGCCTCTTGGGCCGAACCTGATCTGAAGGATCAGGTTGGAATGAATACAAAAATGATTGTTTACGGTGAGGAGGGGACACTTACTATTGATCCCTCAAAGCAGCCTGCTGTTAAGAATACTGAACTAGACGGGCTTGAGCCAACCATAGAAGAGATAGATCAACTTCCATTTTTTGTAGATCAAGTCAACACATTTGCAAGAGCAGTATTAAAGGATGAAGAGGTTCCTATCCCTCTCACTGATGGTCTTTCTGCTCTTCAGGTGGCTAGGGCTGCCCTTCAATCATTGCAAAGTGGTAAGGTTGTTCATCTTTAACGATTTTTATTTGGGAATTAACCACTTTCCAGCTTGGTAGATCACTTCCCCATCTAAAAGGATTTTTGATTCTTCACTTTTCATGTCTTTTAGAATATCCCAATGGATAGATGATTGGTTTTTTGAACCAGTTTCAGGATAACCAGATCCTAGGGCAAGATGAACAGTACCACCCATTTTTTCATCAAATAACATGTTTTTAGTAAACCTATTAATTGCGAAATTCGTACCTACAGCTAGCTCTCCAAGGATATTGGCATTAGGGATTGTTAACATTTTTTCTAAAAGAGTTTTACCCTTTACAGCGTCGAATTCCGTAACTTTTCCTTCTTTAAAGGTTAAATGTATATCTTCAATTTCCTGTCCTTCATAGATTCCTGGATATGTGAATCGAATGGTTCCATTCACCCCATCTTCGTGAGGACCAGTGAAAACCTCTCCATCGGGAAGATTTTCATGACCACAACAGTTTTTCCACTTTCGATTCTCAATTGCTAGGGTTAAATCTGTGTCTTCGCCAATTATTTGAAATTCAGAGCCTTTATTTAGAATATCTACTATTTTTTGTTGGGTTTTTTCAAACTCCTTCCAAAATTTGACTGGATCCTTTTGATGAAGATTCAATGCTTGATAAACGAATTCTTGGTATTCTATCAATCCCATTTGTGCCTCTTGAGCATGGGAATTACAAGGGAAAGGAGACAAATTCCATCTTAATTCTTTCTTGGCAGCTCGTTCAAGATAGATTTTTGTGATCTCTTTTCTTGCTTCTCTTGCCATCACTTTCTTGTCTGCTGAGATATTAGTTAGTTCTCTGGTATTGTAATCAGAATGGATTGCGATTAACACATTGGCCTTCTTCCAAAGATCAATTTCTAAGTCATCTACGTATTGAAGCTGATCGTCAGAAGCATACCGGTAAAAAATTTCATCCTGGCCATCGAACTTGAATTTTATCCTTAAAAAGTTGGCACCTATTTGGACAACTTCTCGAAATATCTCCCGTACGAGGTTCTCTGCATTAATAGGAGCTTGAATTAGCACAAGATCACCTTTTGTAGCATTAACGGAGTATTGAACGATTAACTTTGCCAAATTTTCGTTAAAATTTGAGTACATGAATAATCCTCACAGTGTTAACATCTAAACCCAAATTTATTTACCAATTATAGTAATTATTATTGTGGAAAAAGTTGTATAATTATGATAAGGAGTTAACTTCAGATAGCAGACGGAGTTAAACTGCCAGGAGAGCTGGTTAAAAATTTGACTTTCGCTAAGACTATTTTGAGAGTTAATTTAGAAACAAAGGAGATCAAAAGGGAACCTATAAACCTAGAGATTGCTCAGCAATATCTTGGGGGAAGAGGTTATGGAGTTAAAGTATTGTTTGACGAGCTTAAACCAGGAATAAATCCCCTAAGCCCAGAGAATAAAGTTGTCCTTATGACTGGTCCAATGACTGGTTCAGTATCTCCTACTACATCACGTTGGTGCATGGTTTTTAAAAGCCCTTTGACTAAAAAAACCCTCAATGATTCCCATTGCGGCGGCAGACTAGGAGTGGAGTTAAAACGAGCGGGATATGATGGAATAATTATCGAAAGGGCCTCTGATACTCCTGTTTATCTTTTAATTACAGATGATGAAGTTTCTATCCAGAATGCGGCTGAATTATGGGGAAAAACCATCGATACAACAGAGAGACTGTTGAAAGAGGAATATAAAAACCACTCAATCGCTGCAATTGGTCCTGCAGGTGAGAACCTTGTTCACTTTGCTTGTGTAATCAATGGGACAAGAACTGCGGGAAGAGGTGGTATCGGAGCGGTTTGGGGCTCGAAAAAGCTTAAGGCTATTGTAGTCCGAGGAACTAGAAAAATATTACCTGTTAATGAATATGCGTTTCGGAAAGTTAATAAAAAGTTTTTAGAGATTTTGAAAGGACATCCAGTGACTGGAACTGGAATGGGGCTCTATGGTACTCCTATACTTGTCAATCTTGTCAATAAACACGGAATTTTCCCAGTTAAGAATTATAGTACTGGAGTTTTTGATGATGTACGTCGAATAGCAGGTGAGACAATTAAGGAATACTTAGTGAAAAAAGATCCATGTAGAGGGTGTCCTATTGCTTGCGGTAGGATTATGAAATTCAAAGATATAGAAACACAAGGTCCTGAGTACGAATCATTATGGGCATTAGGTCCTAATTGCGGAATAAGCGATCTTGAGATCATTTTTAAAGCTAATTCGCTTTGTAACACACTAGGGTTGGATACCATTTCTACCGGAAATGTAATCGGCTGGTTCATGGAATGTAGGGAAAAAGAGATTATTCCTGATGCTCTATCCTTTGGTGATGGTGAAGCACTTCTGTCTATAATTGAAGATATTGCATATCGAAAAGACAATGGTGAGCTATTAGCAGACGGTGTCCAAAGAGCTGCTGAAAAGATTGGTAAAGGAACTGAAACGTTTGCTTGTCATGTTAAAGGTCTAGAAATGCCTGCTTATGATCCAAGGGGAGTAAAAGGAATGGCCCTAAGTTACGTAACCTCAAATAGCGGAGGAACTCATCTAAAAGCGTACACAGTCATTCAAGAAGTAATGAGTTTACCACACTTCGTTGATCCTTTTGTAGAAGAAAACAAGGCTGAGCTAGTTAAAACTTTGCAAGATGTGTTTGCAGTCCTCGATTCTGCTGAATGGTGTAAATTTACTTCTATAGCAGTATTTTCAACCCTTAAAAGTGAGATCAATATTTATGCTAAGTTGTTAACCACTGCTACAGGCTTCTATATAGATGAAATTGAATTTAGAAAAATTGGAGAAAGAATCTACAACCTAGAACGCCTATTTAATGTTCGAGAAGGGCTGACAGAATCAAATGATGTTCTTCCCAAGAGATTTCAAAATGAACCTTTACCTGAGGGCCCAGCGAAAGGTCATACAGTTGCTATCAATAATTTATTAAAAGGATACTACTATATACGAGGTTGGGAAGCCTCAGGAGTTCCTTCAGATCGTAAACTAGAAGAACTCGGTATTCGACCTATTCAGACTCATACAAAACTTCAAGTCGCATTAGATCTACGTGATCTAAATGAAGCCATTAAAATTGCTCAAAAAAGTACACTTGGAGGTGTGGATTGGATTGAGGCTGGTACTCCTCTTATTAAATCCAAGGGTATGGAATCGGTTAGTAAATTACGTCACCTTTTTCCTCACAAAACAATTATCGCGGACCTCAAAACTATGGATGCGAGTTATTTAGAAACTGAGATGGCAGCTTTAGCTGGTGCTGATATTGTTTGTGTTTTGGGTATAGCTCCAGATAGTACTATTAAGGACGCTGTCGGGGCTGGAAAGAAATTTGGTGTGAAAATCTTTGCTGATTTGATAGGGATAAAAGATCCTGTAAATCGAGCTAAAGATTTAGAAAAGCTAGGTGTAGATATTATTGGATTACATATCGGTATCGATCAACAACTAAGGTCGGATTTTGATAAAATTCCTTTTCCTACTTTGAAAAAATTAAAAGAGAATATTCGAATTCCTATCGCAGTTGCTGGTGGATTGAAAGCAGAAACTATTCCAAAAGCTATAGACTGTGGTGCGGATATTATCATTGTGGGTTCTGCCATTACTCGGTCAGCAGATCCTCAACAAGCCACTCAACGTCTTAAAGATGTCCTCCTGATGAGAAAGAACCAATGATCAAAATAAATCTCACTTTTTTCGCTACTTTACAACACGAATTTGGAGAGGCTAACAATATTATCATCAAGGAGCCTATAGAATTCAGGCAAATTCTTGGTTGTTTTCATTCAAAACGTGGGGAAATTGGAAGTACTTATTTTTTAGAAAATGGAGAATTAAAGAAAGGAATTACCATACTTATCGATGGACGGAATATACTCGCATTAGAGGGTCTGAACACTTACTTGGATCAAGATTGTGAGGTTTCTTTTTTTCCACAAATCGCTGGTGGGATCTAAGAATCATTCTATATTTGCATGCTCTTCCTTCATTTCCTTTTCACTGATTCCTAAATCCAATGCTAGTTGAGCAACACATGAATCTAATGTGATTGCGGCTGCATATTCAAAAGAGGGTATTAGAAAACTTAGTGTTGAAATTTGATGTAAATCAGCACTAATTTTTTCTGATCTTCCTTCAATAGCAAGGAAAACGTCAGAGTTCTTTGCCAACTCTGATTCTGGAAAAGAAGTTAATCCGACTATGCGCATATGAACAGATTTTGCACTATGTAATCGTTCTAGGGTACTTGTAGATACACCTGAACCCGAGATTCCAATAAGTAAATCATCCTTTCCTCTAAATCTCCAGTCATAGTTGGACTTACAATTAATTCTTAAATGACTTAACCTAATGGAAGTTATACTGGCAATAATTGAATCTAAACCACTACCGTAAACGTAGAGCTTTTTTCCTGATTGCCCAGAATAGCTTTCAAGGAGAGTAATAAACTGCTGTAAATATTGTTCGTCTCTTTTAATATTACTCAGAGTCATTTCTGCTGCTCTTAATACTTCGTTTACACTTTCATTAAAACCTTTAACAGATGAATCATCTCGTAATCCCAATATAACTCCAATACCAACGCACATAGTAGTCATTTCAAATACTGTGCCTAGTGGTGTAAGAGGCGCATGAGAAACAGGCGTCAAAGGAGTATGCGAGATAGCAGCAAACTTCTCCTTTACATATCCACGGGGAATGAGAATGATTGAGTCAGCTAATCTTGCGGCCAGAGAATGTTGATCTCCTGTAAACACTAATATTTTTGCTCCCCTACTAATAGATTCTTGCAAAGTGTTTATTGTGAAGCTAGTCCATCCCGAACCAGTAATACCAATAACTACATCATCTCTTCGAACTGGTTTAGCAAGACTTTTACCTAAATATGAGACTTTATAACCGATATTTTTCAATAATTCGCCAAGTAGCATACCTACTTTACCTGATCTCCCCATACCAACTAAATGAATCCTTTTTTCTTTCTCTTTTGCTTCTTCAAGGGTTTTACAGAATTCTACAAGACAAGGAGGGTTTTCATTTATCGAATTTACAGTCCTTTTCGCTGTTTTCTCTAGGAGGTTGAAAGCCGAATAAAAAGACGACAGATTTTGACTCTTTTTGGATTCCAATTGTATCTCCAAGAATATCATTGAATAATAAACTGGATATCTTTTGCTTCTTGACAATAATCATGAAATAACCTTTCATAAATAAAATTTCTGAAATAAAATTGGGATTGGAATTATTAAGTTCATTGAAAGGAGCTAATTTACAATGAATTTTCAAGTAAATACCCTAAGAAATGAGTTTGATGATCCTCATCATCTAATTAAAACATCAGATGGGAATGTTTTATTCTTAAGGGCCTGGGAACCAAAATCAACGTCGAAAAATATTGCTATATTAATATTCCATGGCATAACAGCTCATAGTGGTCCTTATGTTATGGTAGCCAAACCACTATCACTAGAGGGTTATTCAATTTATGGTTTGGATTTACGTGGACACGGCCTTTCTGACGGAATAAGAGGAGATTATCCTAGCAAAGAAAGATTAATGAAAGATCTCTGTGAAACAATTGCTTTTGTAAAACAAAGAGTTTCTAATGTAATATTGCTTGGTCACAGTTTAGGAGTTTTGTCTGCTTTATTTTCTATCAATCATTGCGTAGAGGATATCAGTGGTTTGATTTTATTAAGTGCAGCAAGAACGTTCCGACCCGGAGTGTACCCTACAATTTCTATACTTGAAAAATTAAAGATCCTTATGAATTCAATCCTCTTTCCAAGCAAACCTGTGGTCAGTTACTACAGGGATGGAATGCAGGGTATTGATGATCCATTATTCAACTTTAAATATACATTCCGCTTTATGAAGATATTTAGATCCAAAAATTTAACGATTTCTGAAAAGTTGAATTTTCCCGTTTTTGTTGGCCTTGGTGAACACGATGAGCTTTTTACCATTGAAGCAGGTAAGGCTCTACACGATGAAATACCTTGTCATGATAAAGAATTTTATGTTTTTCCTGGTGCAAAGCATGCAGAGTTTCCTGAAGGGAGTATGGATAGAATAACGACCTGGTTGAAAAATAAATTCTAATAATATTATTCTGAAATTAATGAAAGCTCACGGTTAAGAGCTTCCTGTGTGAGAGCCTCAATTTCGGTGTTTGACCAATCATCGCTCTGGAATCTCTGCTGAATAGACTGAATCAATTCTTTCTCATAAACTTGAAGTACTTTGATGACATTTTCCTGCTTTAATAGATTTAGATTATCTCGTTGTTTAAATATATCGATGTTCGCATATTCATTTTGAGTTGGAACTATAAAAGGTTTGAAGAAACTTATACATGGATGTGGAGACCCTGTCATCCAATGAATAGAATTCTTCTTCGAAAGATATGATACCTGAGAACCTGTAGTTCGGAAGGCACCATGCATACAGATGCCCCCATAATGATCACGAAGAATCTCCATCATAATTGTTGGAGAAATTTTTCCAGAATT
>JBHLPG010000417.1:0-3195 GCA_048939725.1 Promethearchaeota archaeon
ATTAGGTTGAATAAATGCCCGTCGGCGACCTCGTTGAGGTCTTTCATACCTAAAGCAAGTTGGAACAGAAAACCACCGAATTGGTTTTTTTAATTCTTGACTCTTTTTAGCGACCATCCGTGCTAAAGAAGGAGTAAGTTCTGGAATCAATATCAGTCTTTCTCCTGGTTTTTTTTCAATAATGAATGACTGTTCATTGACTAATTCCTCCGATGATTTCGCTGCAAAAATTTCGACAGGCTCTATTTGTGGAGTAGTATATTCCTCAAAACCATATCTTTCTGTTATATCCCTTATAGTTTCAATTATCCAATTAATCTCACGTAAATCTGAAGGATAATAATCATCCATTCCTCTAATGGGTTCTTTCGAAAACTTCTTCGACATCAAATCACTTGTATTTTATTAATTACAAACTAAATTTTAAAAAAGATGGTTAGCAAATATTTTTTTCTGTTTAACAAAAAGGTTTTTCTAATTTATTATATGTAAATATTTAATATTTAAATTGAATTTTTAATATGATTTAACTAAATTTTTAGTGAGATATTAGTGTCAAATGAGGATTTCTATAATGAGATCTCTACAGCTATTGTAGATTTAGAAGAGGAAAAAGCTGTTGAATATGCAAAAAAAGCTATAAAAGAGAATATGAATCTACTAGATGTAATTGAAAAGGGTTTTGCTGCAGGAATTCGGAAGGTTGGAGAGTTATGGGAAGAAGGGGATTTTTTTTTACCTGAACTAATGAGAGGAGCACAGATTATGCAAAATTGCTTGGATCTACTAATGCCTCATCTTAAAAGTAAATCAGAAAAAATCACGCAAGGTATAGTAGTTATAGCTACTATTGAGGGAGATATTCATTCAATTGGAAAAACTATTGTAGCTACAATGCTGAGAGCATATGGTTACGAGGTTTATGATTTAGGTGCAGACGTTACAGCTGAAAAAATTGTCGATAAAGCAATTGAGAAGAAAGCAGATATCATTGGTGTTTCTGCTCTTTTAACAACTACCATGATTGGTCAGAAGAAAATAATAAACATATTAAAAGAAAAGGGTTTAGAGGATAAATTTAAAGTTATTTTTGGTGGTGCTCCCGTAACAAGTACATGGGTAAAAGAATGCAATGCTGATGGTTTTGCTGAGAATGCTATTGATGCGGTAAAATTAGTTAAATCTTTTCAGGAAAAATAATTATTAGCTATTTGGAGGTAAATTTGGTATGTTATTTCAAGAATGGTTGAAAGATAATTCTAAGATTATACTATTCGACGGAGGTATGGGAACGGAACTAATTAAGAGAGGTTTAGAACCAGGAAAAGTTCCAGATATTTTAAATATTGAAAAATCAGATACTATTGTAGAAATTCACAAATCTTATTATGATGCAGGCTCAGATATGTGCCAATCAAATACTTTTGGTTCTACACCATTAAATTTAAGACGTCATAATCTCGAAGATAGAATTAATGAAATTATAGAAAAAGCTTTAGAAAATATCAAAGAAGCATGTCCTTCTGGAAGCTTAATTGTTGGTGATATTGGCCCAACAGGTGAATTCAGACCTCCAGTAGGGGATGCTTCAAGTGAAGAGTGGTATTCAAGTTTTTCAACTCAAGCAAAATTAATGGAAAAAGGTGTAGATCTTTGGCACATTGAAACAATTTCAGATCTTGAAGAAATGTTGGCAGCAATTAACGCTGTTCGTGATATTTCTAAGAAGCCATTGATTTCCTCAATGACATATAAAAAAACCAAAAAGGGATTTTTTACCATAATGGGGGATTCTTTAGAAAAATGTATAAGAACACTAAATAATGAAAATGTAGATGTGATAGGAGCGAATTGTACATTAGGATCAAGCGATATGCTTGATCTATTAAGAAATACTAAAAATTTTACAGATAAACCACTCTCTATAAAACCTAATGCAGGGCAACCTGTACTTAAGGATCACATAACATTTTACGAGCAATCTGCAGAAGATTTCGCGGATGATATTCGCAAAATGATAAACATTGGTGTAAAAATTGTAGGAGGTTGTTGTGGAACATCTCCAAAAACAATAAGAGAAATTCGTAAAATAATTGATTCTTTTTAAAAAAAAATCATCTCAGGAGAGCAAGTATATGCCAATTATTAGACCAGAGTTAAAAATATTAGATGATTATCATAAAGAAATGATTTTAGAGGAAGGAAAAAAAATCCTTGAAACTCAAGGAGTTTTCATAGAAAATCATGAGGCAATAGATCTATTTAACAAATATAGTATAAATCATGAAGGTTTGCGTTTTTTCATTCCCCCAGATTTAATTGATAAATGTCTAAAATCAGTTCCTAGTCAAATAACACTCTATGACCGAGATGGCAATGAAAATATTTCCCTAAGTGGAAATAATGTTAATTTTGATCCTGGATCAGCAGCTATTTTTATACTTGACGAAGAAACAGGAAATATCAGAGAAGCATTGTCTAATGATTTCATTAGATTCTCCAAAGTTGTTGAGCAATTAAAATACGTTGATGCTCAAAGCACTGCTCTAATTTACCAAGACGTGCCAAAAGAAGCTCAAGATTGGCATCGGCTATATCTTGCATTATCTCATTGCTATAAACCAGTTGTAACGGGAACATTTCGTAAAGAAAGTTTTTCAATTATGAAGGATATTCTTTTAGCATGTAGACTTTCTGAAGAAGATCTGGCACGAAAACCATTAGCAATATTTGATGCGTGTCCAAGTCCTCCTCTCAAGTGGTCTGATCTAACTACACAATCATTAATTGATGCCGCTAAAAGCTTGATTCCTTCTGAATTTGTTTCAATGCCATTAGCGGGAGCTAGCGCGCCTATTACCTTGATTGGATCGATTACTCAACACTGTGCTGAATGTCTTGCGGGGATTGTTATTGTACAGTTGACTAAACAAGGAGTTCCTTTAATTTGGGGAGGTTCTCCTGCCGTGTTTGATATGAAACATGGTACAACACCGATGGGCGCTATAGAAACGATGATGATAAACTTAGGAGATATTGAGATGGGTAAATACTTGAATTTACCAACTCATGCTTATATGTCACTTAGCGATTCTAAAGTTCCTGATAGTCAAGCTGGTTTTGAAGCTGGTATGGGAGCTCTATTAGCGGGGTTAGCAGGAATTAATATGGTTTCAGGTCCTGGAATGTTGGATT